>JACMOF010000303.1 GCA_014378155.1 Caulobacter sp.
CGGCTACCCACACTACCAGCCCGGCCCGTCGCCAGCCGGCTTCTCCGCCTGGCGGGCTGGCGGCTGGACGCGGCCTTCGCCCCAGGACTTGCCGGGGCTGTCGGACGTCTCGGCGCGGGTCGAGGCAAGCCCCGATCATGGCGGGGGCGACGGGGGCGCCCTGGGGGGGGCCGGGACACAGGGCCTCGCCCACCACGGCGGCGAGCGCGCTGGAGGGCTTCCGGGCGCAGTCCCTGTCGGGGGGCGGCTACCCACACTACCAGCCCGGCCCGTCGGCGGCCGGCTCCTCGGCCTGGCGGGCCGGCGGCTGGACGCGGCCTTCGCCGCAGGACCTGCCGGGACTGTCGGACGTCTCGGCGCGGGTCGAGGCAAGCCCCGATCATGGCGGCGGCTACGGCGTCGCCGAGGCGGTGCGCGACGCGGCCTATGGCGACTATGACGCCGCGCCCAATGTGGCCTATCCCGGCTTCGGAGACGGCCGCGCCGCGCCCTTCGACCCCGTCGATTTCCCGCTGGGCGCGGCCCGGGCGCAGGTGCACGAGACCTATATCGTCGCCCAGACCCGCGACGGCGTGGTCATCGTCGACCAGCACGCCGCCCACGAGCGCCTGGTCTATGAGCGCATGAAGGGCGAACTCAGCGCAGGCGGCGTCGCCCGCCAGGCCCTGCTGCTGCCCGAGGTGGTGGAGCTGGACCCCGCCGAGGCCGAGCGCGTCGTCGCTCGCTCAGACGAACTGGCGGCCCTGGGCCTGGTGATCGAGAGCTTCGGCCCCGGCGCCGTCCTGGTCCGCGAGACCCCCGCCCTGCTGGGCAAGACCGACGCCGCCGGCCTGGTCCGCGACATCGCCGACGACCTGGCCGAGAACGGCCAGGCCCTGGCCCTCAAGGAGCGCCTGGAAGAGGTCTGCTCCACCATGGCCTGCCACGGCAGCGTCCGCGCCGGGCGGCGGCTCAACGGCGCGGAGATGAACGCCCTGCTGCGCGAGATGGAGGCCACGCCGCACTCCGGCCAGTGCAACCACGGCCGGCCGACCTATGTGGAACTGAAGCTGGCGGATATCGAGCGGTTGTTTGGGCGAAGGTAGGGGAAGTGAAATTGCCGTTGGGAAACGGGTCTCGCTCGACGGGCTATCCATATGGTAGGAGTTGTGTAGGGAACTCGCTCCATGGCCGGTACGGTGACATTTGTTGTTGACCTGGACGCTGCCGGTGCTCCACCAGCGGTTGACAGCGTGCGACAGCTACTTGCGCTTCTCGATGGACTACAGGATCAAGACGCCAAGCTCGACTGGCGCTTAGTTTCGATTTCTACCAATTCACCGCTGCGAGCCCAGGTAGAAGCCTTTGATAGACAAGGCGCCCCAGTATCAAACAATGAGGCAGCGCAAGCGGCGTCTGCAGCTTTTCGCGTCCTTGATGCCACTAATGACAATGAGCGCGAAGCCGTTGTCCAGGGCTTAAGCGACGAAAATCGAAAGCGCTTGCGAGCGTTCATTACGCCGATCAAAGAACGTGGAGGGCTGGTTAGGATCCAAGTTGGAGACCAGCCAGAACGCGTTATCACCGGAGATCGCGCCCAAAAGACCTATAATGCGATTTCAGCTGTCGCTAAGCGCCGACGCCCCGAGCTCGGCTCCATCGAGGGGCAGATCCTTGCAGCTACCACACACTACGGCAGCCCTGCTCTAAGGGTGCGCACCTTCTTGACCAAGGACGAGGTTGTGTGCGTGTTTAGCAAAGAAGCTATCGGGCTCATCGGTGCTGAGCACACTCTTGCTGAAGTGTGGAATGGCCGCCGAGTAGTTGTTGGTGGTAAAATCTCTTACGACGCTTCTGGAAGACCCGCGACAGTCCAGGCTCAATCGCTTCGAACGATCGGTGGAGTGCAAAGGTCGTTCGCGGAATCTGAATGGAAAGGCGAGGCGACTGCCGAGGACTGGGGTGAAGCGCATTGACGGAGCGCCACTACTGGGACACCACGTGCTGGATCGACCTCCACAAAGAACCCCAGATCGGGCCTGTGGGGCCAATGCGTACTCTTTGGCTCGCGGTCGAACGCGGAGCGGTGGAGCTACTCTTTTCCGCGGTGACCTTGGCTGAAGTGCTCATCAAGCCCGAGGGTGTAGAACCGCCAAAACCGTGGCCTGATCCCAACGACTTCGACCTCATTTTCGACAGCGAACAGCTCATCGCCGTACAAGTGGATCGCCTTGTTGGCGAGCGCGCTCGCAGCATCCGTCGCCAGACGGGACTGAAGACGCCGGACGCAATCCACTTGGCTTGCGCCCTTGAACACAACGTGGATCACCTCATCACAAGGGATCCAGATATCCTAACGCGTCACGGCGTCTTTTTTCGCCGAGACGGAAAGGCCATTAACGTGCTCACCCCTGCGAATGCTTTGGGTGGACCACTTTTTAGCCAGTAGAGCAGTAGTTCACCACTGCGAGACTGCCATTCTGAACCACCCGCCAAGCCGGATGCGGCTACGCGTTAAACCCTTGCAGGATGGGAGCTCTGGCGGCTGGCCGAGGCAAGGACCGGCCGCCGGCCAGCTGCGGCGCGGCGGCCCGGCGGCGCGGCGGCCCTTTGGGTCGTCCTTGACGCGGTCGGACGTTAGAGCAAGCTCGCCCGCCAGGGTTCAAGGCGCGGCCTCGCCGCTGCGGGCGGCGGTCGGGAGTGGGCTCGGAGGGTCCCAAATTCCGTCTCCCCGGCGAAGGCCGGGGCCCAGATTCAGCCTGGGCGTCTGGGGATCTGGGTCCCGGCCTTCGCCGGGAAGACGGATGGTGGGTAACGCCGCTAAGCCGCCGTCACCACCGCCTTCTGCTCCGGACCCGACGACCATTCGTGCATCGGCAGGCTCAGCGACGACAGGCTGGTGGCGCCGACCGGGGCCTCCAGCAGGTCGGTGACCGCCGCTCCGGTCAGAAACGGCGCGCCGAGGTCGAGGCAGTGGTTCAGCTCGCGCCGGGTGCGCACGTCGTTGAGGCCTTGCCAGACCTTCTTGCGGCGATAGGCGTCGGCCTCGCGGATGAACCGCGTGACCGCCGCCAGCCGGGCCTTTTCCTCGCTCGCCGGCAGCACCAGGGTGACGCTGCTGGCAAGGTCGACGGGCAGTTCGTCGACCTGGAAGGCGGGGTCGGTGACCCTCAGGTCCAGGCGGCAGAAGAACGGCTCCAGGAAGCGCCGCGCCTGCGACAGGGCCGAAAAGGACGGCGCCCGGGGCGTGTCATAGATCGAGGCGGCCAGCCGCCCACGCGAGGCGCGGGGCAGGGCCTCCAGGTGCGGCAGCAACGCGGCGCGGGCGCCGGGCTTAACCAGGGTGGAGAAGCTGATCGGGAAGAACATCACCCCAACCGGCACGCTGGCCAGCGCCGCCACAACGCCGCCCAGGGTGGCGATGTCATTCTCCGGATAGTCGATGTCGGCATGCGAATCGGTGAAGCCGAAGGCCGACGGCACATTGGCCGCGCGCCAGGTGGCGGCGCTGCCGATGAACACCTCGCGGCCGGTGTGGTAGACGCCGCGATACACCGTTCGGGCGGGGGGACCCGCGTCCTGGGCGACAGGGTCCAGGGCGGCCAGTTCCTCCATCGGAGGCGTTCCGCACACCGGCCCGCCCTGGGGCACGACCGAGCTGACCTCGGTGGGGGTGATGCGACAGATCCGGCCAACCAGCGAGCCGTCGTCCTCGCCGTTCAGCAAGGCCTTGAGCTGCGCCCCGCCAATGCCGGCGAACTTCATGACGTCGGTCTGGTCGCCCTCGAACATCAGCAGGGCGATGTCGCCCTCGCCCTTTTCCCCAAACAGCTTGAACTGCAGATCACGCGCCAGGGCCTGCAGCTCACGCGCGTCCAGCTGGGTGGCGCGGGGGTCGGCCAGAACGAAGGAAAACGGCGCGACCAAGCCATAGCGGCGCGGCCACAGCCAGGTGGTCTCCAGATAGGCCCCGGCCACCTTGCCGACCAGGGCGGCCATGGTCTCGTTATCGGCGAACCGCAGTTCGTCGCCCACGAAGACCTTGAGGCATGCGATCGCTGTCATGCGCGGGACAATGCGCCGGAACGGTTAGCGAAATCGTGCTCCGGATGCGCGACTGACTGACGCAGCGATTTATGGTTGGGCTTTTTCGAACGCCTCGAAATCGCGGTCGAGCTTCCACTGCAGGGCGGCCTTGGGGTTCTTGGCCAGGAAGGCGTCGCAGGCCTTACCCGCCTTGATGCAGGGGGGCGCCCGCCCGCCCGCCCAGCCCCGCAAGGGCTCTCCGGGCAGGAAGGCGACATCCAGGCTGGTGCGGGCCATGGCCTTGAGGTCGGCATAGCGCAGGCCGTGCTCGACGGCGCCGCGCAGATATTCATTGGTCATGTCGATACGCGAGACGCCCTCGTCGTCGGTCGACAGCACCACCGGCACCCCAGCCTGGCGATAGAGGGCCAGCGGGTGGTCGGCGCCCTTGACGCCCAGGATGACGTCGTTGCTGGTCAGGTTGATCTCGACGGCGATCCCGTCGTTGGCCATCCGGTCCAGCAGGGACTGGGCGCCGTCCTCGTGGACGATATCCACGCCGTGGCCGATGCGGCTGGCGCCGGCCACCTCGACCGCGTCGCGGATGTGGAAACGCAGGTCGCGCGGCGGGACTAGGCCCAGGGCCAGCTCGCCGGCGTGCAGCGACAGCTTCACCTTCGGATAGCGGGCGTGCAGGAAGGCCAGCATCCGCATATGCATGGCATAGTCACTCAGCGCCGTCGGATCGTCCTCGGGGGCGACGATATTGACCCCTACGAAGCGCGGATCGACGTCGGCCAAGGCGAAGGCCGCCACCAGCTGGGCGAAGACGACGGGCGGCGGCAGCACCCGCACGCCGAACGCCTGGTAGCCGAGGACCACGGCGCAGGGGCCCGTCCGGACGGGCTTGGCGGCGCAGCCCTGCTGGCGATCGGCCTCGGCTTCGGCGGTGTCCATTTCGCGGCGCGTCTGGGCGGTGAAGGCGGGGGTGCCGGGCTCGAGGCCGGCCAGGGCCTTGGCGAAGTCGCCGTCCCAGGGCCGGTCGCGCGAACCCTTGACGAAGGCGTACATGGCCACCGGGTTCACCGAGGTCTCGACATAGGAGACATGGTCGTCGGCGGCCTGTTCGCGCACCGCCGCCAGCATGGCCGGCAGGTGGCCGTCGGTCACGGCGCTGAACCGGGCGAAGGTCGAAAAGAACTGGTCGTGGCCCGAGGGCAGGGCCCCGTCCGCGCCGGGTTGGTAGTTGCGCATCGACAGGGCGTTGGTCGCCCGGCCGTACAGCGCCGGATCGCGGGTGGTCAGGCCCTGGGCCGCCGCCTTGCCCGGCGCGTCGCAGGGGCCGGCGACGATGGCCGGCAGGGAGCCGGTGGTGACGCACAGGCCGTCGGCGGCCGCCCAGGCCAGGAAGTCCTCGGCATAGATCGCGCCCGCCAGGTGATTGTGCAGGTCGCCGCCCTTGGGCATGGCCCGCAGGAACAGTCGCAGCTTGGCGCGGTCGTGGACGATGGCGTCGAACCGGGCGGCCGTGCGGGCCTCGGGCGTGACGGACGAGGTCGCCGCGCCGGCCGGTCCGCCGAGCAAGGCGAGCAGCGCGCCGGCATAGATCGCCCATGCCCGAAACCGATGTCCGCCGATCGCCATGTCGTCGCCCCGCCGCTTTTCACCCCCTCTTGCAGGGTGATTTGCGGCGTTTGACAAATCAACGCTCGGCGAGCGACGCGAAAAGCTTGGCTAGGCGACTTTCAGTGGCAGGTCGCGCGCTTGACTGGCGCCAACGGGGCTGGCCATCAGGTCGGTGATCGCGGGGCCGGAGACGAAGCGCAGGCCCGCCGCGCGACAGGCGTCCAGCTCCTTTGCGTCGCGCAGGCCGGTGATCGCCTGGCGCACGCCCTTGGCGCGGCACGAGCCCTGGATCGCGGCGAACTTGGCGATGGCCTCGATACGGAGGCGTAGCTCGTCTTCCGGCAGCGACAGGGTGATGCTGGTGACCAGCTCGCCCGGCAGGGTGGCGACGGGGAAGTTGGGCTCGGTGATGTTCAGGTCGATGAAGCTGAAGGTCGACTGCAGGAAGGTCTTGATCTGGCCCAGCGTGCCCAGCGACGGCTCGCGCGGGGTGTCATAGATCGTCGCCCCCAGACGGCCCTGCATGGCCAACGGGAAACGCGACAGCCGGCGCTTGTAGGCTTCCAGCGACGAGGGATTGGTCAGGTTCCAGAAGCTGAAGGGCAGGAACAGCACCGCCGCCTCGTCGCCGCCCTGACCGGTGGACAGGCGGGCGAAGGCGGCGTGGGCGTCGTTCAGGCAGGTCAGGTCGCGGGCCAGCAGGGCGGCGTCGTCGGCGGGACGCGCTCGGTTCAGATCGACACGCAGGCCGATCGCGGCCCCGACGAAGGACTCAGACGGCGGATGATAGACCCCCCACCAGCCGGTGGCGGCGGGCGGCGGCGGCTTTACGGCCGAAGCGATGGGGGGCGCCGGGGGCTTGGCGGCGTTCTCGACGGCGGGCGCCGGGCTGGTCGCCCCAAAGGCGGGCGGGATCGGCCCGGCGGTCGCGGCGACCTCGGCCTCGGTCGCGGCCGGGGCGCTGGGCACGGCGCGGATCTCTTCGGCGGTAATCACCTGCACGTGGCCGGGCGGGCCGGCATAGCCGCGGCCGGCGATCAGCCCCGCCAGCGCGGCCTGGGACAGGCTGGCGAACTGCAGGACGGCGCTCTCGTCACCCTCGAAGGTCAGCAGGCACACCTGGCCCGCCCCCTTTTCGGAATGGGGTTGGCGGGGGAAAAGGCCCGCTTCCAGTTCGACGGCGAGGGCCTGCATTTCGACCGGATCCAGGCGCTCGGCCCGGCTGTCGGCCAGCACGAAGGCCAGGGGCGCCACGGCGCCATAGCGGCGTGGGGCCTTCCAGCAGTGCTTCAGATACAGGTCCGCGGCGGCCTGCACCTGGGGGGCCGGCGTCGGGCGACCCGTCTCGGGGTCCCCTATGGCGACCAGAATTCTCAAGCAAGCAATAGCCGTCATGGCACTCAACATACATACGAAGGCTTGGCGAATTCTTTACAAGAACTTGGATAACGCCATCTCAACCTCAAAAATCGACGTTATCCGTCAACCGTGACCATTGGACGCGGCCCGCCGTGGGTCAAGTCAGTTGACGCCGCGCGGCCTCCAGCGCCGCCTCGGCCCGCGAATTGATGCCCAGCCGGCGATAGATGGTCTTCACATAGCCCGACAGGGTCGAGGGGCTGAGACCCAGAACCTCCGCGGCCTCGTTGACGGTCAGGCCCCGGCCGACCAGGCGCAGCACGTCGGTCTCGCGCGGGGTCAGGACGACGGCCTCGCCCTGGTCGGCGGTCATGAAGGCGGCGCGCAGCCGGAAGTGCTCAAGGATCTTGCGGGCCATGGCCGGCGAGATCGGCGGCTCGTCCACCGCCAGGCCGCGCAGCCGCTCAACCAGGCTGTGGGCGTCCCTGTCCTTCAGCAGATAGCCCTGGGCGCCCGCCGCCATGGCCCGCATCAGGCTGTCGTCGTCGTCATAGATGGTGGCGACCACCACGGTGACGCCCGGCGCCGCCCGCAACAGTTCGCGGATGAAGTCGGCGCCGGAGCCGTCCGGCAGGCCCAGATCGACCAGGGCCAGCGAACGCGGCCCCGGCCGCGCCAGGGCGGCGACATGGCCGCGCGCGGCGGCGAGCGTGGCGGCGGTGACGATCTCGACTTCGCCGAACGCCTGGAGCACCACCTCGCGCAGCCAGGCGCAGGTGTCGGGCAGGTCCTCGACGATGAGCACCTGATCATAGAGCGACGCGACGCCGCCAAGGGTAGCTTGAGCTTCCACGTCCCCAACCTAACCCATCGCCGCCGCGACGCCAGACGGCGGACGGCCCCCTGTTTGGGGGGTAGAGGCCGGCCCCCACCGCGCCCATCCTGCCGGGACGATGTCGGAGGGGCGTCGCTCAGGGGAATCCGGTCATGAACGAACTAGCCTATCTGTCCGGCCTGCTGGTGCTGGTGGCGTGTTTCGTGATGGTGATCCACGCTCTGTTGAAGGACTGACGGCGGCCGCGTCAGGCCGCCGGGCGACTGAGCGTCACCTAGCACCTTCCCCCCACTTCCATTCATCCCGACGCAAGTCGGGACCCAAGCCGAGTCGGCCCAAGGGTTCACGGCTGTCCCGTTCGCAAGCCTCAATCCGGATAGAGCGCTTGGGTCCCGACTTTCGTCGGGATGAAGAGAATTAAAGGGGGGAAGATCCAAGAACGGGGACCTCCCATCAAACACAAAAAAGCGCGGCGAACCGAAGTTCGCCGCGCATTTCCCTGCGTCGAAAGACGTCCCGCTAGCGCTGGACGGCCATCGCCGAGGAAATCCAACCGCGATTGCCCTGCTCGTCATCGACCTCGATCCACACGCCGTTGCGCTGGCCGGTCGGATAGACGGCGGTTCCGGCGGTCATGGCCCGCACAACGGCCGCGCTGGGCGAGGCGGTGGCCTTCAAGCCGACATCGCCCTTCAAGCTCAGGCTGGACGGCGCGGCGGCCGGGACGGTCCGCGTCGAGACCGTCGTGACCGTGGCCTGGGTCCCACAAGCCTTGCCCTGATAGACGCCGTTCATGATCGCGCGGCGCTGCTGGGCGATGGCGATCTGTTCGCCTTCGCGGGCGACCTTGGCCTCGGCGCTGGCCCGGGCGGCGCTGACCGCGGCGTTGGCGAACATTCCGAGGCCCGGCATGCGGGCCAGGGCTCCGCTGCGCATCGCGGCGTTGAGGCCCAGGGCGGCGCCGCTCTGCGCCATGCGGGACTGACCCTCGGCGCCGGAGATGGCGGTGTTGGAGGCGCCCATCATCTGGTCCATGCGGGCGACCTCGGCCTGCAGTTGCTCGCAGCTTAGCTGGGCGTCGCCGGCCTGGCTGACCTGCAGCGCCTGGGCTTGGGCCGAGCCCTGCGCGGCGGCGGCCAGGGCGAGGCCCGCGAGTATCGCCGTCAAGGGCGTGGTGATGGACTTGGTCATTGAAACATTCTCCCCACGGCGTCCCGACGCCGTTCCTGCCCGTGGTTGTTGAAGATCGGGGCGTGGGCCGCGACCCCCTCTTCAGGGGGATGACCGCTCCAGGCCGCGCCGCGCGGGGGCGCCGCGACGCTCGCCGAACGCCCGGATCGACGCAGATGAACGCCAAGGCCATGCTTTCCTTCGACAAAGCCGCCGTGACGTGGAAACTGGCGGGAGTCCCCGTCGGCTTCGAGTTCAGTCCCCGTGCTCACCCTAACCCCATGATCGACACCTCAGCCCCCCAGGCCAAGTCTCCGTCCCAGGGGCTCGCGCGGCCGAACGCCGTGCGCGGCGTGCGGGCGCCGGCCAGCCGGATCCTGCTGCTGGGTCATGTGGCGGCGCTGCTGGCGCTGCTCGTCGTCTGGTCCGCTTTGCAGATGCCCGCCGCCGGCCTGAGGGTGGTCCCCGCCCGCGACCAGGTCGCCCTGATCGGACCGGACCGCCAGGTGCTGGCCGTGCTGTCGCCCGGCGCGACGATCACCCTGACCGGGTCGAGGGGCGTCGTCACCGATCGGGCCGAGGGCTTCCTGCAGGACTATGCGCCGGTCGGCGATCCGGCCGCGATCGCCCGCTGGTACGCCGACCGCCCGCGGCTGACCGCGATGATCGCCGAGGGACCAGTTCGGGCCCGCTATGCCGCCGAAGGCCGCGTCCAGACCCTGAGCCTGTCGGCCCGTCCCCGCGCGCTGTCGGACCTGTCCCTCGACGTCTGGATGCTGCTGGGTGGCGGGCTGGCGGTGTTCGTGGTCGGGGTGTGGATCTGGGCCCTGCGGCCGCGCGACTGGGCGCCCAGGATGCTGGCCGTGGCCGCGTTCGGCATCCTGGTCACGGCCTTCAGCGGCGCGCTGTTCGACGCCAAGGAACTGAC
>JACMOF010000304.1 GCA_014378155.1 Caulobacter sp.
AGGGCCTCGTCTAGGGCGTTGGTGTGCAGGCTCTGGGTCTGGCCGTTGACCGCCGCCATGGCCTCGACGCAGGTGCGCGGCACGTTGTTGAACACGTCCTGCGCCGCCAGCGACCAGCCAGAGGTCTGGCTGTGGGTGCGCAGGGACAGCGAGCGCTCGTCCTTCGGCGCGAACTCCCGCTTCATCAGCCCGGCCCAAAGCAGCCGGGCCGCGCGCATTTTCGCGACCTCCATGAAGTAGTTCATGCCGATCGCCCAGAAGAACGACAGGCGCGGGGCAAAGGTGTCGATGCTCATGCCGGCCGCGACCCCCGCGCGGGCGTATTCGACGCCGTCGGCCAAGGTATAGGCCAGCTCCAGGTCGGCCGAGGCCCCGGCCTCCTGCATGTGATAGCCGCTGATCGAGATCGAGTTGAACTTCGGCATGTTCGTCGAGGTGTAGGCGAAGATGTCCGAGATGATCCGCATCGAGGGGGCGGGCGGATAGATGTAGGTGTTGCGGACCATGAACTCCTTGAGGATGTCGTTCTGGATGGTCCCCGACAGCTTGTCGGCGCTGACGCCCTGCTCCTCGGCGGCGACGATGTAGAGCGCCAGGATCGGCAACACCGCGCCGTTCATGGTCATCGACACGCTCATCTTGTCGAGCGGGATGCCGCTGAAGAGGGTGCGCATGTCGAGGATGGAGTCGATGGCCACGCCGGCCATGCCGACATCGCCCTTCACCCGCTCATGGTCGCTGTCATAGCCGCGGTGGGTGGCCAGGTCGAAGGCCACGGACAGACCCATCTGACCCGCCGCCAGGTTGCGCCGGTAAAAGGCGTTGCTGTCCTCGGCAGTCGAGAAGCCGGCATACTGCCGCACCGTCCACGGATTGGTGACATACATGGTCGGGTAGGGGCCGCGCAGATAGGGCGCGACGCCGGGATAGCCGCCGGTGAAGTCCAGGCCCTCGACATCGGCCTGCGTGAACGACGCTGCGACACCGACGCCTTCGGGCGTGTTCCAGACGGGGCCATCAGCGGGCGCGTCGGCGGTGGCGCCGGTCTCGAAGGCGATGTCGGCGAAATTCGGGAACTTGCTCATGCGACAGCGCCCTCGAAGGCGGCGGCGAAACGAATCGGGGTCATGGGCCGGCACTTGGAGTCCGGTCCCGGCACGCGGGTGCTGGGCCCTTCCAGCGCGAAGTCGGAAAGATCAGGCGTAGCCACCTCGGCAGGCTTGTCGGCGGCGTTGGGGAAGGCGGTGACGCCCAGGATCTTGCGGCTCTTGTCGGCGAACTGGGCCGCCTGGGCCTCGCAGGTGTCGGCGACGATATCGGCGATCAGGCCGCTTTCCAGGGCTTTTACGATGCCGCCGTCAGCCTCGATGGCCTGGAAACCGCCCCACGCGGCGCGGGCCAGCAGGTCGGTGAGGTTGTCGAGATACCACGCCCCGCCGGCCGGATCTGCGACGCGGCCCAGGTGGCTTTCTTCCATCAGCACCAGCTGGGTATTGCGCGCCTGGCGACGGCCAAAGGCGGTGGGCAGGCCCAAGGCGTCGGTGAAGGCGCCCAGCACGACGGCGTCGGCTCCACCGACGGCGCCGGCGAAGGCCGCCGAGGTCAGGCGCAGCAGGTTGGTCCAGGCGTCGGCCTTCGTCAGCATGCGGTTGGAGGAGCGGGCCTCGATCACGGCCGGAACGCAAACGCCGCACGCGTCGGTGATCCTCGCCCACAGGGCCCGAGCGGCGCGAATCTTGGCGACGCCGGTGAAATATTCTGCGTCGAGGCTGACGCCCAAGACGATACGCGAGAAGGCCTCCTCCATCGACAGGCCGGCACGGACCAGGGCCTTGGCGTAGGTCACGGCGCTGGCGGTCATCATCGCCAGCTCCTCGGTGTTGGACCCGCCGGCCTCGTGCGCCGCGCGGCCGGTGGCCAGGAACAGCCTGGCCTTGGCGTAGGTCTCCGACAGCCGCGCGCCGACCGTCGCTGCGGCGATCAGGTGGCCCTCGATCGGGCCGGGAGAGACGCCCGCCTGGGCGAAGGCAGTCAGCGGATCCATGTGGAAGGCCAGGGGCGCGTTGGGGGCCGACTTGGCCAGCGTCCCCAGCCAGTCGGCGGCCTTGGGACCCAGGAACCCGGCGTCCAGGGCGACGGGCGCCAGGTCCAGCATCACGCCGTTCAGCGCCAGGGCCAGGTCCTGCACGGCGCCGACGGCGACACCGCTCTGTCCCGTCGGGTCGATGGCCAGCAGAACCGAAGCCGCGCCGTTCTCCAGGTCCTTCATGATCTCGGATGCGGTCTGGCGGGGATCAGGATGGGCGGCGCGCATCCGCAGGTCCCACGGACGGTCCGGGTCGCGGGCTCGCAGGTCACGCACCACGGCCGCGCCGTCCTTGGCCGTATAGAGGGGCCGAATCGCAATGCCATCGGCAGTCTGGGTGATCAGGGCGTCGTCGAAGCTCTGGCCCTTCAGGGTCTTCTCGACCAGGGCCAGCCATTGGGTTTCGTCTGGGGGACCGAAATCCTCGGCCAGCGGCGTGATCGCCTCAGTCACGTCGTTTCTCTCCTGCAGTGCAGCATTTTCTTGTTTTGACCAGCAGATGCCTCTCTGCCCTAGGGTAGGTCAAGCGCTTGCACATGCCACGAACGAGCGTTTAAGCTAACGCTGATTACATGAGCGGCCCGGAGTGGTCGCCCCCGGAAGACCCAAGAGGAGACGACGTCCATGGCCTTGCCGCCGATCCTGCGCGACCGCCTGCGCCTGCCTGTCATTGCGTCTCCGCTGTTCATCATCAGCAACCCGGACCTGGTCATCGCCCAGTGCAAGGCGGGGATCGTCGGATCGTTCCCGGCCCTCAATGCCCGACCGATCTCGCAGCTGGACGAGTGGTTGGCGCGGATCACGGAAGAATTGGCCGCCTATGACCGCGCCCATCCCGAAGCGCCCTCGGCGCCGTTCGCGGTCAATCAGATCGTCCACAAGAGCAATAACCGGCTCGAGGAAGACATCGAGATGTGCGTCAAGCACAAGGCGCCCGTGGTCATCACCTCGCTGGGCGCGCGCGAGGACCTCAATGCGGCCATCCACTCCTACGGCGGCATCACACTGCATGACGTGATCAACGACCGCCACGCCCACAAGGCCATCGAGAAGGGCGCCGACGGCCTGATCCCGGTGGCGGCCGGGGCGGGCGGCCATGCCGGCACGCTGTCGCCCTTCGCCCTGGTGCAGGAAATCCGCGCCTGGTTCGACGGGCCGGTGGCGCTGTCGGGCGCGATCGCGTGCGGCCGATCGATCCTGGCCGCCCAGGCCATGGGCGCGGACCTGGCCTATATCGGCTCGGCGTTCATCGCCACCGCCGAGGCGAATGCCCCGCAGGGCTACAAGGACACCATCGTCGAGGCCTCGGCCAACGACATCGTCTATTCCAACCTCTTCACCGGGGTGCACGGCAATTACCTGCGCCAGTCGATCGTCCGGGCCGGTCTCGATCCGGAAAACCTGCCGGTCAGCGATCCTTCGGCCATGAACTTTGGCTCGGGTGGCAACCAGGACGCCAAGGCCTGGCGCGATATCTGGGGTTCGGGCCAGGGCGTCGGGGCGATCGACGCGGTGCTGACCGCCGGCGAACTGGTGGCCAAGTTCGCGGAGCAATACGAGGATGCGAAGGCGGAGCTGGCGGCCAAGACGGCCTTCACATCGGGCGCCCGCCTGGCTTTCGCGGCCCAGTAGACGGGGACGAAGAGGGGGATCGACCCGCGTCGGTCCTCCGTCACTCGCGGCGGGGTGAGAATGGAGGCCTTGAAACCTCCAGGAGCCTTCCGATGTCCGACGACGCCACCCCCCGCCTGTCGCTGCCCTATGTAGCCGCAGGCCAGGCCCAGAAACACATCACGGTCAACGAGGCCTTCGCCCGGCTGGACGGTCTCGTTCAGCTCGCGGTCGAGAGCCGCACGATCGTCGCCCAGCCCGTCGCGCCAGCCGACGGCGCGATCCATATCCTGCCCGCCGCCGCGACCGGGGCCTTCTGGGCCGGCAAGGCGGCGGGATTGCTCACCCGGTTCGAGGCTGGGGCCTGGGAGGCGCTGACCCCGGCGGCCGGTTGGCTGGCCTGGGTCAAGGACGAGGGCCATGCGGTGATCTCCGACGGCGCGACCTGGACGCCCCTGGCCGCGACCTTCAAGGCCGTGACAGCGGCCAAGTCGCCGTTCGGCGCCAATACGCGGTTCGAGATCGTCGAACAGGAAGTCACCCTGTCGGGCGCTTCGACCGGCACCACGGTCGTCATCCCCAACCGCGCCATCGTCCTGGGCGTCTCGACCCGCACCAGCGTCGCGGTGACGGGCGCGACGTCCTACAGCTGCGGCGTCAGCGGTGACACGGCGAAGTTCGGCTCGGGCCTGGGCGTCGCCAAGAACACCAACAATGTCGGGGTGGTGGGGCCGACGGCCTACTACGCCGACACTGCGGTGGTGATCACGGCGGCCGGCGGCAGCTTCACCGGCGGCAAGGTGCGGGTGGCGATCCACGTCATGCGCTTCGATGGGGCGGGGGTGGTTCCTTAGAGGCGGCAAACTCACAACCACCCACTGCGGTCATCCCGGACAACCCCGCCGAAAGCCGGGGGCAGATCCGGGACCGCCGGAAGCGCCTGCCTTCACGCGTCGGTCCCGGACCTTCGCGCAGCGCGCTCGTCCGGGATGACAACGGAGGGCCCCCCTCGATGGCCAACAGGTCTAACGGGAACGGCTTGGCCAGTGTCAGACTGGCGACCGGCTTGCGAAGTCCCTGGGCATCGGGCGCGACCTTTCGACCGGCAGACGCGCATTGACCGCCGCGTCTCGCGCCGCTACCAACCGCTCACCTTTGGGGAGTAGCCGCCCGCACCGATCAGCGGGGCCCGTCGTCAACATACTTGGTCTTCCTTCTTCAAGAGGGGTGAGATCATGGCGCGGGTGGAGGAAGCCGACAGGCTTCCGCGGCGAGACCAATGGCGTCGGTTTCCGTTCCGGGCTGGGCGGGGTCTCCGACGCTATTGGCATGCGCTCGGCCCTGACGGTACCTGATCCATGGAATCCCTGTTTGTGTCGGCCCTCGTGGTGGCCATCGCCGAGATCGGCGACAAGACCCAGCTCTTGGCCATCATCCTGGCTACGCGCTTCAAAAAGCCCGTGCCGATCATCCTGGGCATACTGGTCGCCACCCTGGCCAACCACGCCCTGGCGGCGCTGGCCGGCTCGCTGGCCTCGGACTTCTTCGGCGGAACCTGGTTCAAGTGGGCGATCGCCGTCTCGTTCATCGCCATGGCCGCCTGGGCCCTGATCCCCGACAAGGTCGATGACGACATGCCCGGCGGCAAGGGTCGCTACGGCGTGTTCCTGACCACAACCATCGCCTTCTTCCTGGTCGAGATGGGCGACAAGACCCAGATCGCCACCATCGCCCTGGGCGCGCGGTTCCACAACATGCTGCTGGTCGCGGCCGGCACCACCCTGGGCATGATGGTCGCCAACGTGCCGGCGGTCTATTTCGGCGAGGCGGTGACCAAGGTCGTGCCGCTCAAATATGTCCGCCTGGGCGCGGCGCTGGTTTTCCTGGGCCTGGGGATCTGGGCGGCGATCGAGGCGATGCGTTGAAGTCTCCTTCGCCCGCAAGGGGGAGAAGGATCGCGAGGCGCCCTTGATGTGGACCTTCCCCAGCGCGAAAAGGGACCTCTGACCAAGGGGCCATGAATGACTGAACGCGGCTGGGAGTTCTGGATTGATCGCGGCGGCACCTTCACCGACATCGTCGCGCGGCGTCCCGACGGGACCCTGGTCACCCACAAGCTGCTGTCCGAGAACCCCGAGCAGTATGACGACGCCGCCGTGGCGGGCGTGAGGGCCTTGCTGGGAGCCGAGACCGCCGTCGACGCGGTCAAGATGGGCACCACCGTGGCCACCAACGCCCTGCTCGAGCGCCAGGGCGAGCCGACGGTGCTGGCGATTACCAAGGGCCATGCCGACGCCCTGCGGATCGGCTACCAGGCGCGGCCCAAGCTGTTCGACCGCAAGATCGTCAAACCCGAGGCGCTCTACACCCGGGTGGTCGAGATCGACGAACGGATGACCGTCGAGGGCGCCGTTCTGCGACCGCTGGACGAGGCCTCCGCGCGCGATGGCCTGCGGGCCGCCTTCGACGCCGGCTTTCGCGCGGTGGCCATCGTGCTGCTGCATGGCTTTCGCTTCACCGACCACGAGGCGCGTGTCGCCGCCATCGCCCGGGATATCGGCTTCAGCCAGGTGTCGGTCAGCCACGAGGTCAGCCCGCTGATGAAGCTGGTGGGGCGGGGCGACACCACGGTGGTCGATGCCTACCTATCGCCGATCCTGCGCCGCTATGTCGACAAGGTCGCCAGTGCCCTCAAGGCGAAAGAGCGGGGCCGCGAGATCCGGCTGCTGTTCATGCAGAGCAATGGCGGCCTGACCGACGCCCACGCCTTCCGGGGCAAGGACGCCATCCTGTCGGGGGCGGCCGGCGGCGTGGTGGGCATGGCCAAGACCGCAGCCCAGGCTGGTTTCGACCGCGTCATCGGCTTCGACATGGGCGGCACCTCGACCGACGTCTGCCACTTCGCGGGCGAATATGAGCGGGCCTACGAGACCGTGGTGGCGGGCGTGCGGATGCGCGCGCCGATGATGAACATCCACACCGTGGCGGCCGGCGGCGGCTCGATCTGCGTCTTTGACGGGGCGCGGTTCCGGGTGGGACCGGCCTCGGCCGGCGCCAATCCCGGTCCCGCCTGCTACCGGCGCGGCGGGCCGCTGACGGTGACCGATTGCAACGTCATGCTGGGCAAGCTGTCGCCCGAGTTCTTCCCGGCGGTATTTGGGCCGCACGCCGATCAGCCGCTGGACCGCGACATCGTCATGGCGCGCTTGGAGGCCATGGCCGGCGAGATCCTGACCGCGACCGGCCGCGATATGAGCCCCGCCCAGATCGCCGGGGGCTTCGTGACCATCGCCGTGGAGAACATGGCCAAGGCCGTGCGGCAGATCTCGATCCAGCGCGGCTACGATGTCACCCGCTATGTGCTGGCCTGTTTCGGCGGGGCCGGCGGACAGCATGCCTGCCTGGTGGCCGACGCGCTTGGCATGTCCAAGGTGATGATCCACCCGTTCGCCGGCGTGCTCAGCGCCTACGGCATGGGCCTGGCCGAACTGCGGATCCTGCGGGAGGCGACCGTCGAGCAGCCGCTGTCCGACGCCAGCGACTTGGTCGAGCGCGCTGCGGTTTTGGCCAGCGAAGCCGAGGTGGCCCTACGCGGGCAAGATGTGCCGTTGATCCGTGTCGAGACGATCTCCAGCCTGCTGGTCAAATATGCTGGGACCGATACGCCCCTTCGCGTACCGCTGGGCGATGCAGCGGCCGTGCGCACCGCGTTCGAGACCCTGCATCAGCGGCGCTTTGGCTTTATCTCGCCCAGTACAGCCTTGATGGTTGAGGCCTTGGCGGTCGAGGCCATCGGTCACGCCGACGCCGGGGCTACGCCCGATCTGGGCGCTGCTCCGACCGGCGACGTCGAGGCCTTGGCCACGGTGCTCACCCGCATGGCCGGCTTGGAACACGCCACGCCGGTGTTCGACCGCGCCGCCTTGCCAATCGCCGCAACGATCGCCGGTCCGGCCATCATCCGCGAGGCCACCGGGACCACCGTGATCGAGCCCGGCTGGCAAGCCACGGTCGATGCGCACCTCAACCTGATCCTCGACCGCGTCGTCGCCCTGGCCAAGCGCCACGCGGTGGGCGCGGCGGCCGATCCGGTGATGCTGGAGGTGTTCAACAACCTGTTCATGGCCGTGGCCGAGGAGATGGGTTTCGCCCTGCAGAACACCGCCTATTCGGTCAATATCAAGGAGCGGCTGGACTTTTCCTGCGCCCTGTTCGACCGGGACGGCAACCTGATCGCCAACGCCCCGCACATGCCGGTGCATCTGGGCTCGATGGGCGACAGCGTTCGAGCCATCCGCGAGGCGCGCGACGGCGATGGCCGGGGCCTGAAACCCGGCGACGTCTACATGCTCAACGCGCCCTACAACGGCGGCACCCACCTGCCGGACGTCACGGTGGTGATGCCGGTGTTCGACGCGGCCGGGGTTCTGATCTTCTACGTCGCAGCCCGGGGCCACCAGGGCGACATCGGCGGCATCACGCCGGGCTCGATGCCGCCCAACAGCCGGACGGTCGAGGAGGAGGGGGTGCTGATCGAGAACGTCCTGCTGGTCGAGGGCGGACGGTTCCTGGAGGCCGAGGTGCGGACCTTGCTGGCCTCGGGCCGTTGGCCGGCCCGCAATCCCGACCAGAACATCGGCGACCTCAAGGCCCAGGTCGCGGCCTGCGCGCGCGGGGCCGAGAGCCTGACCGGGTTGGTCGCCGAGTTCGGCCAGGATGTGATCGAGGCCTATATGGCTCACGTGCAGGACAATGCCGAGGAGGCCGTGCGGCGAGTATTGGCGACCCTGTCGGACGGCGCCTTCGCCTACGAGCTGGACGACGGCAGCCTGGTGCAGGTGGCCATCACCGTCGATCGCGCGGCCCGCGCGGCGCGGGTCGATTTCGCCGGCACCAGCGATCAGGTCCCAACCAATTTCAACGCCCCGGCCTCGATCTGCCGGGCGGCGGCGCTGTATGTGTTCCGGACCCTAGTCGATGACGAGATCCCGATGAACGACGGTTGCCTGCGGCCGGTCGAGCTGGTCATTCCGGAGGGCTCGATGCTCAAGCCGCGCTATCCGGCGGCGGTGGTGGCCGGCAATGTCGAGACTAGCCAGGTGGTGGTCGACGCCCTCTATGGCGCGCTGGGTGCGATGGCCGCCGCCCAGGGCACGATGAACAATTTCACCTTCGGCGACGACCGGCGGCAGTACTATGAGACCATCTGCGGGGGGGCTGGGGCCGGTCCGGACTTCGACGGCGCCGACGCGGTCCAGACCCACATGACCAACAGCCGCCTCACCGATCCCGAGGTGCTGGAGAGTCGCTATCCGGTGCTGGTCGAGGCTTTCTCGATCCGGCGGGGGTCAGGCGGCGTCGGCGCGCATCGTGGCGGCGACGGCGTGGTGCGCAGGATCGGTTTCCGCGAGCCGATGACCGCCACCCTGCTATCCAACCGACGCCGCGTGGCGCCGTTCGGTCTGGCTGGCGGCGGGGCGGGGCAGTTGGGCGCGGCGCGGGTCGAGCGGGCGAACGGAAGCGTGCTGGCCCTCGGGGCCACCGATGCGGCCGAGATGCTGGCCGGCGATGTGATCGTCATCGAGACGCCGGGTGGCGGCGGGTACGGCGAACCGGCGCCGACTGGTGGCGCCGCACCATCGTCTGACGTCCGGGGGCAGACATAAGGTTTCGCGGTCGCTAGGCTCGAATCTGAAGCGGGGAAACGGATTCTGCATGGCGAAGCGGCCGGCCACGATCATCCATGTCGCCGAGAAGGCGCGCGTGTCGGTCAAGACGGTGTCGCGCGTGCTCAACAATGAGCCCAACGTCACGCCGGACCTGAAGGAACGCGTGCTCGCGGCCGTCGAGAAGCTGGGCTACAGCCCCAGCAAGGCCGCCCGCACCATGGCCGGTTCGCGTTCCTACCTGCTGGTCGCCTTCAACGACCGCCGCCTGACCCTGGACAACTGGCGCAGCGAACGCGGTAACGAGTGGATCGACCAGATGCTTTATGGCGCCATGCTGCGCTGCGAGCAGTCGGGCTATCACCTGATGTTCGAGCTGGTCGATAGGGAGTCCGACCAGTTGGAGAAACAGATCACTGCGGTCCTGTCGTCGCTGCAGCCCGACGGCGTGATCCTGACGCCGCCCAACTGCGAGAACCCGGTGGTGCTGGCGGCTCTGAAAAAGCGAAGTATCCCGTTCGTGCGGCTCAACACCCCCGTCAAGGGGCAGGGGCCGCGGGTCTATATGGACGACCGGGCCGCCGCGCGGCAGGCGACCAAGCATTTGCTGGGCTTGGGTCACAGGCGGATCGGCATGATCGCCGGGGACTACAAGTTCTCGTCCTCCATCCTGCGGGTCGAGACCTTCGTGGCGACCATGGAGGCGGCTGGCCAGGCTGTTCCCGACGACTGGATCTACAAGGGCGACTTCACGTTCGAGGCCGGGGTCGCGGGCGCCAACGCCTTGCTGGACTTAGCTTTGCCGCCGACCGCGATCATGGCCTCCAACGACCAGATGGCGCTGGGCGTGGTCAGCGTGGCCCAGGCGCGTGGCCTGGCGGTGCCGGGCGACCTGTCGATCCTCAGCTATGACGATTCGATCGGGGTGCGGCTGAGCGTTCCCTCGCTGACGGCGGTGCGCCAGCCGGTGGCCCGGATGGCCGAGAAGGCCGCCGACATGCTGATCATGGCCAGCGCCTCGGGCGAGAAGCTGACGGCGGGCAGTCAGATGCTGCCTTTCGAACTGATGGTCCGCGCCTCGACGGGGCCCGCGCCGAAAGCGTCCTAATATTGCGAGAGAGGGGGCGGAGCGGTCACCGCCGCTCCGCCCTTTCGCCCTATTTTCCGTCGTACGACACCGGCAGCGACTTGGCCGCCACCGTCACGTTCGCCTTGGCCGAGAGCGTCCGGGACGAGGAGCCCAGCGACACTTCATACGATCCGCCCGCGATCTCCCAGGTCTTGCCCTTGGAGTCGAAGGTGGCCAGCAGGCGTGGATCGACCGTGACGCTGACCTTGGTGCTGGCGCCCGGGGCCAGGGCGACCTTCTTGAAACCGCCGAGGCGGCGCGGGGACTCCCAGCCTCCGGCCGTGGGACCGACATAGACCTGTGGCACGTCCTTGCCAGTGACCTTGCCGGTGTTCTTGACGGTGAAGCTGACGGTCAGCTTGTCGCCGGTCACCGAGGTCTTCAAGCCGCTGTAGCCGAAGGTCGAGTAGGACAGGCCGTGGCCGAAGGCGAACAGCGGCTGGTGGCCCTTCTGGTCGAACCACTTGTAGCCCACCGCCGCGCCCTCGACATAGGCGACGTCGCAGAAGTCCTCCGGCTTGGCCGGGTCGCAGTCGATCGTCTGGCGAGGCAATTGGGCGGCGCTTTGCGGGAAGGTGATCGGCAGGCGTCCCGACGGGTTGACCTCGCCGGTCAGCACCCGGGCTATGGCCTCGCCGCCATTGGTGCCCGGATACCAGGCCTCGACCACGGCGCCGACCTTGTCGAGCCAAGGCATCAGCACCGGACCGCCGGTTTCCAGCACCACGATGGTCTTGCGATTGGCCGCGCCGACGGCGGCGATCAGGCCGTCCTGATCGTCGGCTAGGGTCAGGGAATAGTCCTGAGACTCGGCCGCCCACTGGTGGGCGAAGACCACGACCAGGTCGCTTTGCGCGGCCAGCTTGGCGGCGGCGGCTGGATCGGTCCCGTCGCTATAGGTGAACCGGGCGCCGGGGTTTCTGGCCTGCAACGCCTTCAGCGGCGAAGAGGGGTGATAGACGATCGGGCCGGGGAAGCCGGTGGGGCCCAGGCCCTTCAACGCCATGCCGCCGATCGGGAACACCTGAGACGAGCCGCCGCCCGACAGCACCCCGACGTCGGAATGCGAGCCGATCACGGCGATCGTCTTGGCGGTCTTGGCCCCCTTTCCAGAAAGGAGCGGGAGGAGGCCGTCGTTCTTCAGCAGAACGATGGCTTCCTCGGCGTCGGCCTGGGTGACCTTGGCGTGGGCGGCGAAGTCGATCGGTCCCGGGGTGACCGGATGGTCGAACAGGCCGTGGGCGAACATCGAGCGGGTGATGCGGCGGACCATGTCGTCCAGGCGCGCCTGTGGCACCGAGCCGTCGGCCACGGCGGCCTTCAGCGGCGCGCCAAAGAAGGGCTGTTTGTCGAAGGTGTAGGCCGACTCCTGGTCCAGGCCCGCATTGGCGGCCTTGGCGGTGGAGTGCACGCCGCCCCAGTCGGACATCACGAAGCCCGGATAAGCCCAGTCGGTCTTCAGCACCTCGTTGAGCAGGTAGTTGTTCTCGCAGGCATAGGCGCCATTGATGCGGTTATAGGCGCACATCACCGAGCCTGGGTTCGACTGTTCGATCGCGAATTCGAAGGCCAGGAAGTCCGAAGCCCGGGCGGCGTCGTCCGCGACATTGGAGCTGACCGTCATCCGGCCGGTCTCCTGGGCGTTCAGGGCCCAGTGCTTGATGGTCGAGATGATGTTGTTGGACTGGATGCCGCGGATCTGCGCGCCGACGATCACGCCAGCCAGTAGCGGATCCTCGCCGCCATATTCGAAGTTGCGGCCGTTGCGCGGTTCGCGCGCCAGGTTGACGCCGCCGGCCAGTTGCACGTTGAAGCCCGACGACCGTGCCTCCGAACCGATCATCGCGCCGCCCTTGTAGGCGACCTCGGGATTCCAGGTGGCGGCGGTGGCCAGGCCGGAGGGCAGGGAGGTGCGCTCGCGGTAGGGATCGCTGGTCTCGCGCTGGGTGGCGACACCGACGCCGGCGTCGGTTTCCCACAGGGCGGGCACACCCAGGCGGGGAATGCCGGGAATATAGCCGGCCGAGCCCATGCGGGCTTCCGGCGAAGGCGTGAACTGCGGCTTCCTCTGGTTCGAGCCAAAGAACCCGAACACCAGGGTCAATTTCTCGTCCTGCGTCATTTGGGCAACGACCAGGTCGGCGCGTTGATCGGCGCTCAGCCTGGTGTTCATCCAAGGTTTCGCCGAGATCGCGGGGGCGGCCTGGGCGTGAGCAGCGGCGGCCGGCAACGCCGTTGAGAGCATCAGGGCCATGGCCAAGCCACGCATCTGCTGTCGTTTCATTCTTTTCCTCCCTTAGAAAGCTTGCCCTATTCAAGGCATTCGATCGCTGTTTGCTTATAGCACGGCTTCTACTTTTAGCTAAACATATCACTAAAAGCCGAGGTTTGAACTAAACACTGAATATCAGCGTGATTGACAACGTTGTCCTACTGTAGCTATTCACGGCATGCAAGTCGCGACCAAAAAGGATCGCACACAGGGAGGGATGAAGAATGAAACTCCGCAATACGCTCTTGGCCGGGACCTCGGCCGTAACGGCCTTGATCGCCGCCACCGCCGTGCAGGCCCAGACCGCTCAGGCCCCGGCAGACAACATCCAAATCGAGGAAATCACGGTCACCGCCACCAAGCGTGAGACCAACCTGCAGGACACCCCGATCGCCATTACGGCGTTTGGCCAAGGCTCGCTCGACCGCCAGCAGGTAAAGGATGTCACCGATCTGGCCAAGTTCGTGCCCAGCATGGCCATCAACCAGCAAGGCGACCAGGGCGCGATCCTGGTGACCATGCGCGGCATCGGCAACGATAACGCCTACACCGAAGTTGCCGACCCCGAGGTCGCCATCTATGTGGACGGCATCTATTCGCCGCGCGCCCAGGGCGCTGCGGTGCTGATGTACGACATGGACGCCGTCGAGGTGCTGCGCGGCCCGCAAGGCACGCTGTTTGGCCGCAACGCCACGGTCGGCGCCATCAGCCTACGCACGGCCAGGCCGACGACGGACGACTATTACGGCAGCGCCGAACTGGTGGCCGGTTCGTACAACCGCCTGGGCGCCCGCTTCTCGGTCAACATGCCGCTGTCGGACACCTTCGCCATCCGCATCGCCGGCATCACGGAGCGCCACGACGGCTATGCCGACTACCAGCAGCCCCCGGCCGGCAACGGCATCAACCCCGCCGCCTTCGTCACCACCGGCAAGAAGTATTACGCCCAGGACCAGCGCTCGCTGCGCGCCAGCGCCCT
>JACMOF010000305.1 GCA_014378155.1 Caulobacter sp.
AGCTGGCTTAGCAGCCTTCCTGCTCCCCTTGCAGGAGAAGATGGCGGCCGAAGGCCGACGGCTGAGCGGTCTAGCTGGCCCATCGCCGTTCGCGGTTGACCGCGCCATCGACCTCTCATCCGACCGGCTTCGCAGGCCACCTTCTCCCGCAAGGGCAGAAGGAATTCCAATCACCTCAACCACGGCGCCGATCCCATGGCCTTGGCCAGGAACGCGATCAGCACCTCCACCCGCGCCGGGCGGATCGTGCTGGGCGGGGTGACCAGGTGCAGGGCGATGGGCGGCGGCGCCCAGTCGGCCAGAACTTCTTCCAGCAAGCCGTCCCGCACATCGCGCCACACCAGGAAGTCCGGCTGCATGGCCAGGCCCAGGCCCGCCAACAGCGACGGCCGCAGGATATCGGCGTTGTTGACCCGCAAGGGGCTGTGCAGGCTGACGGCATATTGTCCGTGTTCCGCATGCTCGAACCGCCAGACGTCCTTGGACTTGCTGTTGGTGTAGAACATGCCGCTCATCGTGCTCAGGTCCTTGGGATGGCCGGGCCGGCCGTGCTGGTTGAAATAGGCCGGCGCGCCGACCAGCATCACCCGAACCGGGCACAGACGACGCGCCAGCAGGCTGGAATCCTCCAGGGCCGAGATGCGCAGCGCCAGATCAAAGCCGTCCTCGACGATGTCGACCAGTTGGTCCGATAGGGACAGTTCGATCGACACCTCGGGATACAGGGCGAAGAACGCCGGCAAGGCCGGTCCCAGATGGGCGATGCCGAACGACATCGGCGCGGCCACCCGCACCAGGCCGCGTGGCGTGGCCGACTGGGCCGAGGCCTCGGCCTCCAGCGCCTCGCCCTCATGCAGCATGTGGGTCGCCCGATGCAGCGAAGCCCGCCCGGCCTCGGTCAGCGACAGCCGGCGCGAGGTGCGGTGAAACAGGGTGGCGCCCAGCCGCTGCTCCAGCCGGCCGACGGCCTTTGAGACCGTGGCCTTCGACAGGTTCAATTGCTCGGAAGCGCCGACGAAGGAGCCGGTCTCGGCCACCTTGGCGAACACGGCCCAGGCCTCGAAGTCAGGAAGTTTCATCTCGATCTCCGTTTTCCCGGCGAGGCCGGGACCCAGATGGCAAGGCTAAGATGGGCTCCAGCAGACTCAGAGTTTTTCCAATCATCCCCACCGCTTGGATCGGGGTCCCGGCCTTCGCCGAGAAGCTGCATGGAAGCAAAAATAGAAACGGTTTGTTTCGATCATTTCCATTTCGGATCGCGGTGCAAGAGATCATCTTCTCCGCACCGGAGAGGGCCACACGGTCTTCTCCCCCAACAACCTTCTGAGGAGATTTCGAAATGATCGATGTCAGAACATTCGATAGCCTCGGCGGCGCCAACCACGGCTGGCTCGACGCCAAGCATCACTTCTCGTTCGCCGACTATCACGACCCCTCGCGCGCCCATCACGGCGCCCTGCGGGTTTGGAACGACGACACCATCGCTGCGGGCACGGGGTTCCCGCCCCATCCGCACGCCGACATGGAAATCATCACCTATGTTCGGGAGGGCGCGATCACCCACCAGGACAACATGGGCAATTCGGGCGGCACCGAGGGCGGCGACGCTCAGGTGATGAGGGCCGGCACCGGTATCCGGCACTCGGAATATAATCTGGAAGGCGACACGACCAAGATCTTCCAGATCTGCATCATCCCGAACAAGCGCGGCGAAGGTCCCGCCTGGGGCGCCAAGCCTTTCCCCAAGGGCGAACGCTCCGGCAAGTTCGTGGCCCTGGCCAGCGGGTTC
>JACMOF010000306.1 GCA_014378155.1 Caulobacter sp.
CCGCCCCGCGCCAGGGCGGTGGAGCCGGTGCCGTGGTCGGTGCCGCCGGTGCCGTTGATCCGAGCGGTGCGGCCAAACTCGGTGGCCACGACGACAACGGTGTTGGTCCATTCCGCGCCGAGGCCAATGTTCAGGCCATCCAGTACCGCGTCCAGATAGGAGGGGCGGGTGTTAAGTTGGCCGATCTGGCCGGCGTGGGTGTCCCAGCCGTCCGGCGAGAGAGCGGCGATGCGCGGCCCCCCCTCCTGCTTCATGGAGCCGGCCAAGGTGGAGCCGAGCTTGCGGGCGGCGTCGCGGCCCTGCTGCTGGTTGGCAATGGCCGGCGGTGGCGGGGTCATGACGGCCGGCGACATCATGTTCGGGGCGCGGGCGTCGGTCGAGATCGGGGTCGGCGCGGGATTGAGCCGGGTCACCGCCGCCTGGGCCATGGCCTCGGTCTCCAGGCCACGCGCGAAGGCTGGCCCCATCAAGGGGTCGGCCTTGTACAGGTCCTGCAGCAAGCTCGGCAGGCGGGCGGTCTCATCGACGCCCGCGCCCGGCGACCAGCTGGCGGCCTGGACCTTTCCGTGCAGGGTCAGCGGGGCGGTGGCGCCAACAAGAGCGCAGCCCGGCTGCCAAGACCCATCGACAGGGCCTGATCCAGATAGAGCAGCATGGCTGGATGGGTGGAGGAGGCCACCAGCACGTCCTCGAAACGACCAAACACGTGCGGGCGGATGGCCTCCTGCTCGAACGGCCCTACCACGGCGGCGGTGATCTGCTTGGTGGCCGAGACCGTGAAGTGGTTGGCCCAGAACAGCGTCCAGCGCTTGCGGAACGCAGCGTCGGTGGCCGCGCCCAGTTGGGCGCGGGCGAGGAAGTCGCCCTCGGTCTGGTCGCGCAGCATTTTTCGGGCGTCCTTGACCGGATCGGACTTGGGTTCACCGTCCGCCTTGGCCTCGCGCTTGTTCATCTGGTAGTCGCGATACTCATCCAGGCGCTGGGCGGAGCTTTCGGGATTGGCCTGCGGCTGGTCCGCGCCCTCCGCGCGGATCTGGTCGATCAGGAAGCCGCGAGGGTCCGATTGCGCCGCCGCGATCTCGCCGGGGCGAGCGCCCAGGCCAAAGCGGGTGGCGGCGATCGCGGCCATCATCTCTTTTGGGGCAGGCTCAAGCCGTGTCTCTCCCTCGCGTCGCCCGCTCTTGCCTTGGGCGCGTTGTTTGCCCATTCAACGCGCTGGACCCGACGTTTTGATGTCCGAACTGAAAAGAAGACCGCCTTGGCCGACAAGCCCGACCTGCTGCAACGCCCCCGCCGGTTCTACAAGGCGGCGACCGCCGCGCCGCACGAAGGCGGATATGCCGTGCTGCTGGATGGTCGCACGCCCAAGTCGCCGGCCAAGTCGCCCCTAGTCTTGCCGACCCTGGCCCTGGCGCAGTTGGTGGCCGACGAGTGGGAAGCCCAGGTCGAGATCATCGACACCACCGTCATGCCCGCCACCCGCCTGGCCTTTACCGCCATCGACCGCATCCGCGAGACCCGCGCCGAGGTGGCCGCCGAGGTGGCGGCCTATGCCGGCTCGGACCTGCTCTGCTATTGGGCGGAGCACCCCACGCCGCTGGTCGAGCGTCAGAAGCGCGACTGGGGCGGCATGCTGGACTGGGCGCGGGCCGAGCTGGGCTTGAATCTGCAGCCCGTCAGCGGCGTCATCCATACCGCGCAATCCCCGGCTGCCTTGGCCTCGGTGGAAGCGCTGGCCCTGACCATGGACGACTTCACCCTGGCTGGCGTCGCCTATGGCGCGGGCCTGCTGGGTTCGACCGTGCTGTCCCTGGCGCTGCGCGCCGGGGCGGTGACCGGCCAGCGGGCGCTGGACCTGTCGCACCTGGAAGAGGCCTTCCAGGCCGAGATTTGGGGCCGCGACGCCGAGGCCATCGCGCGCGCCCAAGCCCTTGCGGTCGAGGCCAAGGTTCTGGAGCGCTGGTTCGCCGTGCTGCGTCGGTGAGAACCATCCTGCTTTACGGCCTGGCGGCCGTTTGCGAGATCGGCGGCTGCTATGCCTTTTGGCGGTTGCTGAAGCAGGGTCAGTCGATGCTGGGCGGTGCTGGGAGTCGTGGCCCTAGTCGTGTTCGCCGGGCTGCTGACCCGGGTGGATAGCCTGGCGGCGGGGCGTACCTTCGCGGCCTATGGGGGGCTCTACATCGCCGCGTCACTGATCTGGATGCGGGTGGTCGAAGGTCTGCGGCCGGATCGTTGGGACCTGACGGGAGCCACGGTCTGCCTGGTCGGCGCCGGGATCATTCTGTGGGCGCCGCGCGCCGCCTAGACCGGCGGCCGCCTTTGCTGCACTGCCGCAACGGATGCCTTGCCACGGAAGGCTCGCGCCATTAGGCGTCGGTCCATAAGGTGGGAAATCTACCAGTTTGAGAGAGCAGGGGAGCGTCCGCGTGCAGCATATTCTCGAGGAACTCGATCGTCGTCGCGACCAGGCCCGGGCCGGCGGCGGCGAGAAGCGCGTTGCGGCCCAGCACGCCAAGGGCAAGCTGACCGCGCGCGAGCGGATCGACCTGCTGCTGGACGAAGGCTCCTTCGAGGAGTTCGACATGTTCGTCGAGCACCGCGGCACCGAGTTCGGCATGGCGGACCAGAAGGTGCCCGGCGATGGGGTGGTCACCGGCTGGGGCACGATCAACGGCAAGGTCGTCTACGTTTTTTCCAAGGATTTCACGGTGTTCGGCGGCTCGCTGTCGGGCGCCCACGCGGCCAAGATCGTCAAGGTCCAGCGCCAGGCCATGAAGGTCGGCGCGCCGATCATCGGCCTGTTCGACGCCGGCGGGGCCCGCATTCAGGAAGGCGTCGACAGCCTGGCCGGCTATGCCGACATCTTCCTCGAGAACGTCATGGCCAGCGGTGTCATCCCGCAGATCAGCGTGATCATGGGCCCCTGCGCCGGCGGCGACGTCTATTCGCCGGCCATGACCGACTTCATCTTCATGGTGAAGGATACCAGCTACATGTTCGTCACCGGCCCCGATGTGGTCAAGGCCGTCACCAACGAGATTGTCACCGCCGAGGAGCTGGGGGGAGCTCGCGTGCACGCCTCCAAGTCGGGCGTGGCCGAGGGGGCGTTCGAGAACGACCTGGAAGCCCTGACCCAGGTGCGCCGCCTGATCGACTTCCTGCCCTCGTCCAACCGCGAAGCCGCGCCGGAGCGCGACAGCTTCGACGAGGCCTATCGCGAGGAGGCCAGTCTCGACAGCCTGATCCCAAGCGACGCGGGCAAGCCCTACGACATGAAGGAACTAATCCTGAAGATCGTCGATGAGGCCGACTTCTTCGAGATCAGCTCCGAATGGGCCAAGAACATCGTCTGCGGCTTTGCTCGTATGGACGGGACCAGCGTCGGCATCGTCGCCAACCAACCCCAGGTTCTGGCCGGGGTGCTAGACATCGACAGCAGCCGCAAGGCCGCCCGCTTCGTGCGCTTCTGCGACGCCTTCAACATCCCGATCATCACCCTGGTCGACGTGCCGGGCTTCATGCCGGGCACCAAGCAGGAGTACGGCGGCCTGATCAAGCACGGCGCCAAGCTGCTGTTCGCCTATGCCGAGGCCACGGTTCCCAAGATCACCCTGATCACCCGCAAGGCCTA
>JACMOF010000307.1 GCA_014378155.1 Caulobacter sp.
CCTTCCGTCCGGGTTCGATGCCTTCCGCATCAACCCCTGCCCGCCGACGAGGCGGGGGTAGCAAGCGGATGACCGGGGGGACGGGATGGGGATCGCCCGACCTGCACGCCCACGGCGGAAGGTTGGGGAAACCCCAAGGCCGGTCTTCCGCGCGCGAGGGGCCCCGCCCCTTAGCGACGCCTCAATAAGGATCGTCGCCGCAAGGCGACACCGCATCGTCGGCAACGCGCAGGATGGGCGGGGTCCTCTTCGAGAACCGATGTACACAGGACAAACCTGCGCCAGCCGTATTGGTGAGTTCAGCCTAGAACTCAACCAGACGCGGGGAGCAATGAATGTAAATAATCTGAGCCGATGCCCGAACTTGCAAGTGTGATCGATCAATGATGAGAAATATTCACGTCACCTCAACGGCGTCAAAACGTTGTTACCTTGTTTGGAACTCTCATCGCGGAAACCATCTTGGCCAGTGTTCATATGCGTACACCTTGAAAGGCCGGGCATATGGAAGCAAGCGATCTGATCAAAACAGCTGCCAATCAACTTGCGAGGATGGGGTCGTCCACATATGAGGTGAGCCCTCCTTCGACGCTGCGTGCGGCGATCAGAACGCTTCCCAGTCGTCCTTGACCGCGACGGCCGCCGAGGCGCCACGACCGGGCCGGACGGCGGTGGACGGGCGGGGGCGGTGAGCCGGGGCCGCCGAACGGGCAGAGACGGGCGCAGCGCCCTCGCCAACCTTGAAGCGGCTGACCAGGTTGGCCAGTTCCCTGGCTTCGCCCTTCAGCGAATGGGTCGCGGCTGTGGCCTGTTCGACCATGGCGGCGTTCTGCTGAACGACTTGGTCCATCTGGTTCACCGCGATATTGACCTCGTGCAGTCCGGTGGACTGCTCGTTGGCCGAGGCGGCGATCTGGTTCACCAGGGAATCGATCGAGGCAACCTGCTCGACAATACGCTGCAGGGCCTCGCCGGTCTGGCCAACCAGGTTGACGCCTGCGCCAACCTGCTCTTTCGAGGTCGAGATCAGAATCTTGATCTCCTTGGCCGCGTCGGCCGAGCGCTGGGCCAGGGCCCGCACTTCCTGGGCGACGACCGCGAAGCCGCGACCGGCGTCACCGGCCCGGGCGGCTTCGACGCCCGCGTTCAGCGCCAGCAGATTGGTCTGGAATGCGATCTCGTCGATCACGCCGATGATCTGGCTGACCTGTTGCGAGGAGCCCTCGATCTGGGTCATGGCGGCGACGGCCTGGCTGACGATCTCGCCCGAGCGCTGGGCGTCGCTTCGCGCATTGGCCACCAGGTTCGACGCTTCCTTGGCGCCCGAGGCGGTGCGGCGGACCGTGGCGGTGATCTCGTCCAGCGCGGCGGCGGTCTCTTCCAGGCTGGCGGCCTGCTGCTCGGTGCGGCGGGCCAGGTCGTCGGAGGCGCGGGCGATCTCGTCTGAGCCGGCGCTGACGCCGTTCGTGGTGGCGGCGATGGATTTCATCGCGTCCTGCACGCGCTCGGCGGCGGCGTTGAAGTCGGTGCGCAGGGCTTCATAGCCTTGGGCGAAATGGCCTTTCAGTCGAGCGGTCAGATCGCCCTTGGCCAATTGCGCCAGGCCGTCGGCGATCGCGCCAACGGCGTCGGCACGTTCGCGTTCCGAGACAGCCTCTTCTTGGGCGTGCTTGGCGCGCGTGGTTTCTTCGGACCGCCGGGCGTTCTCGGCCAGGCCATTGGCCGCGCGAGCCTCGTCGACGGCGGCTTCGGCCTTGGCGCGGGCGCTATTGGCTATGGCGAACATGTTGTTGACGCTTGAGGTGACGGCGAGCAGGGCGCCGGCCTCAACGACCAGGATGATGGCGTGGATGATCACCCGGCCCAGATTGGCCGAGCCCGGGAACACCGCCTGGGGCAGCAGATAGCTGAGGCCCAGATGGTGGATCGCGACTGTCGCAGCGGCTGCGGCGATCACCTTCCAGTCGCAATAGATGACCAGCGTGGCCAGGGCGGCGAAATAGGCCATGTGCATGTCGGTCTGCCAGGCGTGACCGCTCAGGGCGGCGACCAACAGCGAGACCTGGCCCATCAGCGCCACGCCACTCAGCGCGCGTGCGGTCGAGCCGCCGCCGCCCAGGCTCAGGCTTAGGGTCGCGGCGCCGGCCGTGATCAGGCTGGCGATGGCGATGCCCAGAACAGAGGCGTGGACGGCCAGACGGGCGCCGACGACCATGAGCGTCATCAACCAAGCCAACGCAACGATCAGCTTGCCGCCGGCCTGGCGTTGGGCGTCGAGGCTGGAAAAGGCGAAGGTCATGGGCGTGGGTCCTTAGGCGCGCAAACGCCGGCCATATCAGGATCGAGGACGAGTAGGGCGCCGGCCGAACGTGTGCGTTGCGCCAGGTCAATCGGGTCCCCTCGCAGGATGAGGATGAACGGCGCGGCTCCGGACGCGGCGATATCACCGGCCGCGCCGCCCGCCGCCACGGTCTGCGCCGGGCTCCACCAAGGCGGGAAGACGGCGGCGATGCGCGCCGGATTCTGCGGCTTGGCGTTGACGGCCACCGCCGCGAACAGACCCAGGAAAATCGCCACGGTTGTGGCTAGAATCAGTCCGACGGCGGGGTTCTTTTCAGCCAACGCTATTGGATTCTGGGCCAACGTCCGGTCTCGCAAGGTCAAGGCCGGAACAATATCCGAAAGCCTGGTTCCACAAGGCCCAAAGCTAGTTTTTTAAGTCTAAACTCACGCAGGCTGCGGCAATTGGCCACTCGCACCCTGGAAAAGAGGCCACGATTTTCGAGCGCTCGGCCGACAACCTGACTCACCTCAGGATTTGTGCGCTAAAGTACGCTGAGAAGCGCGAAGCGGGAACATGGGACTACGCTGCTCGGCACAGCCGGTCGGCAGGATCGTTCAGCGGCCTAACCCGCGAGCGCTTGCAGCGTCAGCCCATAGATAGTCACCCGTCAGACCGACATAAGCCCAACTCATCGGCGACAGGTGCGCCAGAACCTCGTCGGGCGCAGCCACCTTCCTCTCCCGCAGATGCTCGACGGCGCGCTGCATATATAATACCAACCCACCTAGAGACTGACACAAGCCCATTGTTCGGTATCCGATGGATCGGATGCGGTCTGGATCGTTGGCGAGGAAGCGCCAGGCGTTGGCGCAGGCCTCGACGATTTCGTCGTCGGTATCCCAGACCTGGGCGCAGAGCTTGTTGTGCCGCAGGTAGTCCCAGACGTTCTCCATGGGGTTCAGTTGCGGCGAGTAGGGCGGCAGCGACAGAAGGGTGATGTTGTCGGGCACGCTCAGTTTCTTGCCGCGCTGATGCCAGCCGGCGCCGTCGCAGACCAGCAGGGCGTGGGCGCCGGGCGCGACCTGGGCGCTGATCTCCTCCAGATGCAGGTTCATGCCCCAGGTGTCGGCGCAGGGCGTGATCATGGCCGCGCCGACCGCGCGGTCGGGGCAGAAGGCGCCGAACAGATAGGCCGAGGTGTGGCGGTTATCGCGCACCATCTGCGGGCGTGAGCCGACCGGCGCCCAGATGTAGGCGTGGCCGCCCTTCTGGCCGACCCGGCCTTCGTCCTGGAACCAGATTTCTATCGGGCGTCCGGCTGCGGCGTCCGGGAGCGCGGCCCTGACCAGGTCGGCGAAGTTTTTTTAAAAGCCACCTCGGCCTCGGGGTCCTTGCGCGGATGAACCGGCCTGGGCTGCAGGCGCGTCAGGCCCAACTCGTGCAACCACCGGCCGATCGTGCCCTCATGCACCTCCACCGAAAACCGCCGGGCCACCTCGGCCCGCAGGTCCACGCACCGCCAGCGGGGCACCGCATCGACTGCTGGGTCGGGGCCTTGGATCACCAACTCGCGCAATTGGGCCTTCTGCGCTTGGGTCAGCGCCGGCGCCCGGCCGGGCGCGCGCAGCGACTTCAGCCCATCGACACCAACGGCGTTGTAGCGATGCACCCAGTCAGGAAGGGTCTGCCGGTTCATCCCGCTGAGCGCCGCCGCCTGCGTCCGGGAATGGCCGTCCAGAACCAGCGCCAGCGCCAACAGACGACGGACCTGCGCCCCATCCGAGCAGCGACCGCCAAGGCCGCGAAGCTCCGCGCTCGTATAATCCGTCCGGGTGATCTTCACCGCAGCGCCCATCCCAAGCCTCCGCCATACGATTCGTCATCACCGCATGGATTCAGAACTCGACCGCCTTGGGAATTCTGAAAGAGCCAGCATCACCGTGAGTTGGTACTACTGGTCATCAGGTCAGACATCTCGAAGGTCTGCCGACGGGCGTCCGACGAGAGGTTTTGCTGAGCGTCGAGGAGATGGCCGTGCGGCCCGCTAAGGGTGAAGGGCGCCAAGGCCGCCTTCACTGTGTGATCCTGGATGGTCGCGGCCAGCAGCGTTAGGGTGCGCTGCTGGCGGGGGCCGGCCGCGAGGTTCTTGATCGCGCCCCAGATCTCTTCCTTTACCGGCGGCGTGATCTCGACGCCCTCGGCGGCGACCAGATCCTGCACCCACTCCTGCGCCCAGGCGCGGTCCTCGGCGCCGTCGACCCCAGCCAGCGGTTGGAAGGCGAGTTGGCCCTGGTCGCCGCCAAGATGGAAGAACTGGCCGCCGGTGAGCAGCGTGGCCGCGCGCGAACTGGCGCCCTTGTCGAAGAAGAACACCTGGGCCTCGGGGTAGCGGAGCCACTGGGTGGCGATCGTATTGAGCTGCACCGATTTGCCGGCGCCGGTCGGGCCCACCACCATCGTGTGGCCGACGTCCCCTTGGTGCAGGTCGAAACGGAACGGTGTCGATCCAGCGGTTCGCGTGACCATGAGGGGCG
>JACMOF010000033.1 GCA_014378155.1 Caulobacter sp.
AGGCGGCCGGCGTCGAGGCGATCGCCATCGACCAGCGCGAGTTTGCCAAGGATCGCGAGGCGCACGAACGCGCCATCAACGCCGTCTTGCGTGCGCGCGGGATCCAGGTCGTGGCCCTGGCCGGCTACATGCGCATCCTGACCCCGTTCCTCGTGAACGCCTGGGAAGGCCGGATGCTCAACATCCACCCCTCCCTGCTGCCGAAATATCCCGGCCTGGACACCCACGGCCGCGCCCTTCAGGCCGGCGAGGTCGAGGCCGGCTGCACGGTCCATCTGGTCACCGCCGGCGTCGACGAGGGTCCCGTCCTGGGCCAGGCGCGCGTGTCGGTCCTGCCGGGCGACACCGACCACAGCCTGAGTGATCGCGTGCTGGAACAGGAGCACCAGCTCTATGCGGCGGTCCTGGCGGCCTTCTGCCGGGATCTTGCCGGCGTCTAGTCCCGTGATCGGGACGGGCTGGCGGAAGCCGTCGCGGTGGCCATCGCTGGCAAGGCGTCGGCTCGGCTGAACACCATGGTGACGCGCATGCCGCCGTTGGGCGCGGCGTCAACCTCGACCCGAGCGTTCGCGTTCTGGCGCAAGGACTGAACGATCATGTTGCTGAGCTTGCCAGGCCGGGGCCAGACATAGCCCGGCTCCAGGCCATCGCCGTCGTCGGAGACCACCACCCTGCATCCTTCGTGGTCCACGAGACTGTGCAAGCTGATCGTGCCGCCGTCGCGGTTCTTGAAAGCGTGCTTCAGCGCGTTGGTCAGCAGTTCATTGACAACGAGGCCCGTCGGCATCGCGACGTTGATCGAGACTGGCCAGGTGTCGACCTGGAGGTCCAGATGGATGCCTTCGACCGCGTGCGCCCGCATCACCGCCGAGGCGATCTCGCTGAGATACACCCCCAGATCGACGGTCTCCGCCAAACCTTCCTCTGACAGGGCGCGGTAGAGCAGGCCCAACGCTTCGACGCGGCCCGCGAGCCGGCTGAAGCGCTCATCCTGGGCGTCCTCGGGCGCATTGCGCGCCTCGATGCGGATCAGCGCCGTGATCATTTGCAGATTATTGGCTACCCGATGCTGCAGTTCGCGCAGCAAGACATCCTTGTCGAGTATGCGCTGTTCGATGGAATCGCGGCCGGTGGCGGCCACCAGCGCCAGCATGCGAAACACCGGGGCACCGGAGTCGTCCAGGATGATGTTCGACCAGGCGTCGACGGCCTGCCCGCCATCGCCGTGGGTGAACGAAAAGACGCCGATATAGTCCTGATCCTCGACCACAGCTCTACCGAGCGCGTCGTCGTCGTCCGATTTCGCCGAGCGCCCCAGCAAGGCGCCCCAGGACTTGCCTTCAAGGTCCGCGCTCAAGTGGCTACTCAGCCGCTCGAACTCCAGATTCGCATAGACGATGCGTTCGACAGGGTGCAATTCGGAGACGGCGATCGCGATCGGCGCCTGATCCAGAAATTGCCGGAAGCCGTCACTCTCCAGCACGTTGGCGAGATCGGGCGTGTTGAGCAGATGATCCATCTGCTCGCTGTTTTCACTCACGTGTCTACTCTCCGCCTTCACGCTTCCCAAACGCCGCGGGAGAGCGAGAGGCGGCTTTTATACGCGACCGCGTGTGTGCGCGCATACGAAAAGCGGCGCGACCATAGGCCGCGCCGCTTTCCAGTATCGCTTGGACCGGCGAACCTCGCCGAGGCTGAAAGCCTTAGCCGACGATGTCTTCGTCCTTGAAGAACTGGGCAATCTCGATCGCCGCGTTCTCCTGGCTGTCCGAACCGTGGACCGAGTTTTCGCCGATCGACAGGGCGAACAGCTTGCGGATCGTGCCTTCGTCGGCATTGTCCGGGTTGGTGGCGCCCATCACTTCGCGGTACTTCAGGACGGCGTTTTCGCCTTCCAGCACCTGGACGACGACCGGCTCGGCGGTCATCTGCTCGACCAGTTCGCCGTAGAACGGGCGCTCGGCGTGGACTTCATAAAACGTCTTGGCTTGAGCGTCGGTCAGCTTGACGCGGCGCTGGGCCACGATGCGCAGACCGGCCTCTTCGATGACGGCGTTGATCTTGCCCGTCAGGTTGCGACGCGTGGCGTCAGGCTTGATGATCGAGAAGGTGCGTTCGGTCATGGTCCGAATTATCTCACAGAGAAAGTTTGTCGATTGGGAGGTTGCGGGCTTATAGCCGGGCGCTCCCTCCCCGCCAACCCGCCGCGTACCTTCAAATCATATGCTCCAGATCAAAGACCTGACCTTCATCGCCTGGGGTCGGAAGTTCTTCGACCACGCCAGCGTGAGTCTGCCCCCCGGCGCCAAGGTTGGCCTGATCGGGCGCAACGGCGTGGGCAAGTCCACGCTGTTCAAGCTGATCCTCGGCCAGCTGCAGGCCAGCGAGGACGAGATCAGCCTGCCCAAGAGCGCGCGGATCGGCTCGGTCGACCAGGAGCACCCGGCCACCCCCTTCACCCTGCTGGAGACCGTGCTGGAGGCCGACGAGGAGCGCCACAAGCTGTTGACCAGCCTGGACACCGCCGAACCCGAGGACATGGGCGAGATCTGGGCCCGGTTGATTGAGATCGACGCCGACGCCGCGCCCGCCAAGGCTTCGGAAATCCTGGTAGGCCTGGGCTTTTCCCAAGAAGACCTGGCCCGGCCGATGGCCGAGTTCTCCGGCGGCTGGCGCATGCGCGTGGCCCTGGCCGCGGCGCTGTTCGCCGAGCCCGACATGCTGCTGCTGGATGAGCCGACCAACTATCTCGACCTGGAAGGCGCGCTGTGGCTTGAAGCCAGGCTCCAGAAGTACCCGCATACCGCCCTGATCGTCAGCCACGACCGCGAGCTGCTCAACAACAGCTGCACCCACATGCTGCACCTGGCCGGCGGCAAGCTGGAGCTCTACACCGGCGGCTACGACGACTTCGAGGGACGCCGCGCCGGGAAGGCCCGCCTGCAGTTGGCGGCCAAGGCCAAGCAGGACGCCGAGCGCGCCCACCTGCAAGCCTTCGCCGACCGCATCAAAGCCAAGGCCTCCAAGGCTGCCCAGGCGCAGTCTCGCATGAAGCGCCTGGCCAAGATGCAGCCGGTGGCCACCACGATCGAGGAGCGCGTCGCGCCCTTCACCCTGCCCTCGCCGCCCCGCCCTCTGGCCCCGCCGCTGATCCGGCTGGAACATGCCTATGTCGGCTACGAGGCCGAGCGTCCGATCCTCAAGAACCTCAACCTGCGCATGGATCTGGACGACCGGATCGGCCTGCTGGGCGTCAATGGCGCGGGCAAGTCGACCTTCGCCAAGATGATCGCCGGGGCGCTGAAGATTCAGTCGGGCGAACTTCACCGCGACCGCAAGATGAAGGTCGGCTGGTTCCACCAGCACCAGATCGAGGCGATGGACCCCGACGACACCCCGCTGGAGATCATCCGCCGGGCGTTGCCGGACGCCTCGGAAAGCTCGCGCCGCTCGAAACTGGCCCAGTTTGGCCTCGGCTTCGAGAAGCAGGAGACCACGGTGGCCAACCTGTCGGGCGGCGAGCGGGCCCGGCTGCTCCTCAACATGGTGGCGATGGACGCGCCGCACATGCTGATCCTCGATGAACCGACCAACCACCTGGACATCGACAGCCGCCGCGCCCTGCTGGACGCCTTGAACGACTACGAGGGCGCGGTGATCCTGATCACCCACGACCGATCCTTGATGGAGCTGGTCGCCGACCGCCTGTGGCTGGCCGCCGATGGCACCGTGAAGCCCTTCGACGGCGACATGGACGAATACGCCAAGTTCGTGCTCGACCGCGCCAAGCAGTCGGTGAAGCCCAGCCAAGTGGCCCGCGAGGAGGCCAAGGCTGCGCCCGCCGCCGCCGCGACGCCCGCCAAGAAGACCGTCGCCATCGAACCGCTGAAGCGCAAGATTGAAGCCGCCGAACAGGTCGTCACCCGTACCACGCGCCAGCTCGGCGAGCTCGAGGCGCAACTGGCCGACCCACAACTCTACAAGAACCCGGCCAAGGTCGCCGAGCTCACCAAGCGGCTGGATGCGGCGAAGACCAAGCTGACGGACGCCGAGGCGACCTGGATGGGCCTGGCCGAAGAACTGGCCGAGGCGCAGGGCTAGGGCGATAGAAGAAAGAAACCCTCTCCCAGAGGGGAGAGGGTTCAACTCAATGTGGTAAACACCGTTAAACCACGTCCTTTAGGCCTTCTGTGACAGGATGCCGCTACCCCTGTTCCCATGAGCTCAGGACCCGCCTCCCGTAACCACATCGTCGCCAACCCCGAAGGCCTGTCGGCCGCGTCGGTGCTTCTGGCGTTCGGCGAATGGCTGGACCAGCGGCTGGCCGAGGCCATGCGGCTGGACATGGACCTGGCGTTCAGGGACCGGCCGTTCGATGTCGAGATCGGTCGCAAGCCAGCCCTGGTGGGTTGGGAGCACCGCTATCTGAGCGCCGGCGCCCCGGCGCCCAAGGGCAAGCAGTGGACCGTTTATCGCCTGCAGGATCAAACCGGCCGCCCTGCGACCCTGCCCCTCCACGCCTCGCAGCCCTCTGGCGACTATGCCGACACGGTCACGCCGCTGCTGGGCGAGCTGGGTTATCTGGGCGTGTTCGATGGCGAGCCGGCCTTGTTCCCGGGCGTCGGAACCCGTTAGCGCGTCAAGGGCTTACGTCCGCACCGAACCTGGTCGATAATGGCTGGACCGTTCGTGACGAGACGCTCCATGCCCGCTCAAGAATCCAGGTTGAAGGTCGGGGTCGATGTGCCTTGGGTGACCAGTTGGAGCGACGAGGAAGACCTGGGCGTTCGCCCCTGCCCCAGCATCGGCGGCCGCCTGGCCATTTGCCAGGCCGAGCGGCCCGGCCTGGGCCGACCGCAATATTCGATGAACCACTTTCGCCGCCAGCGCGAGACGGTCGCCAAGATGCTGTGCCCGATGTGTGGCCAGCCCACGGCGTCCGGCGACCGCTGGACCCAGATCGCCAAGCGGGTCCCTGCCGGCCTGCTGCGCGCCAAGGGTCTGGACGGGGCCTTGCCGGCCGCCCTGCCCAACGATCAGATCATGATCGACGCCGGCTCGATTGCCCCGCTGCACGACGCCTGCGTCAAGCGCTCGCTGGAGCACTGTCCTCACCTGCGCGCTCATCCCGGCGTTGAAGTCATGGCCTGGCCAGAGCGCTGGATGGTGGCGCCGCTGATGGTTCAGGCCACGGCGCCGCCCGCGCCGCTGGCCGTGCTAGCCGCGCCCCGCGCTCCGCCACCGCCGATGGCGGTGGTCGGGTTCCTGCAGATTTTCGGCTTGACGGAAGAGCGCGACCCCCGTTGGCGGCGGGGGTTGGGGGGATTGGACGTCGCCGCCGCCCATCATCACTAGACGGCGCGGCCTAGAGCATTTTTCGAGCGAAGTGGTCCCGGTTCGCGTGAAGAAAAATGCGTCAAAACAAAAGATTAGAGCTCACGGCCTGACGCAGTCAGGTCGGGAAACGCTCTAGCCGCACTTCACCTGCTGCACCACGCCGGTGTCGGGATTGAACAGGATGTTCAGCCGGTCGGCGCGGTAGTCCATGGTCACTGGGCAGGTGGTGCAGGCCACGCGCCAGCGCGAGGGATCGACCGGCGCGGGCAGCGACGTGCGGTTCTTGCCAACGAAGGCCTGGGCCTCCTTGACGCCGCACTGGTCCTTCTCGGCCGTCGGGCCCGTGGGCAAGGCGATGGCCGGGGGGGCGGTCGGCGTAGACGGCGGCGGCATCGGCGCAGGTTCGGGCGCGCTGGAGCACGAGGCCAGCACCAAGACGGCGCCCGCCAGCAGGAAACGCTTCATGCCTGTTTCTCCCATCCCCGTTCGGCGCCTTGGCGCCAGTAGGACACGGGGTGGCCCGCGCCCTTGAAAGCTTTCCATCGACCCCGCGCCAAACGCAGGGCTTCCTCGTCGCGGCCGTCGAATAGCAGGATACACCGCTCGAACCCCGTCAGATCGCCTGGCTCGGCGCCGTCGAGCAGGAACAACGCCTGACCACCGTTCGGGTTGTCGAGCTTGTCGGTCAGCAGCACCGGCTGGCGGTCGGCCATCGGCTCGTCGTCCAGCCCGTGGGGCAGGAAGCTGTCGTCCCTGAAGGTCCACAGGTGAGCGTCCAGCGCCCGCAACCGCGCCGGATCGCCGCCGCGCACCAGCGCCCGCCAGCCGCGCCCCAGGGTCTTTTCCAGCAGCTCGGGCAGCACCTGCTCCGTCGCGGTGCGCTCCAGGTGGTAGAACCAGATGTCGCAGCGCGCGGCGGTCAAGGGGCTAGGCCTCGTAGGCGTCCGCGACCAGCCGGTTCAGCAGCCGAACGCCGAAGCCGACGGCGCCGTCCGGCACGGTCGGATCGGTCGAGGGCTTGCGCCAGGCCACCGAGGCGATGTCCAGATGCGCCCACGGCACGCCGTTGACGAATTTCTGCAGGAACAGGGCCGCGGTTATGGAACCGGCCGGGCGTCCCCCGATGTTCTTCAGGTCGGCGATCGGACTTTCGATCTGCTTCTCATAGGCGGCCGGCATCGGCATGCGCCACAGCGGCTCGCGCTCGGCCTTGCCGGCGGCCAGAAGTTTTTCAGACAAGCCGTCGTTATTGCTGAACAAACCGCCCAAGTCATGACCCAGAGAAATGATGATCGCCCCGGTCAGGGTGGCCAGGTCGATCATGAACTTTGGCTTGAAGCGCTCCTGGCAGTA
>JACMOF010000034.1 GCA_014378155.1 Caulobacter sp.
CCGCCAACGCCGCGCCCATAAATCCCTCCACCGGGGGGAGGGCCGGGCCCCAAGCCGAGCGGGCGGTTGTGACGCGGCGCACCGACCGGAGACTCGGCTTGGGTCCCGGCCTTCGCCGGGATGAGTGGAAATAAGAAAGCAATTTACTGGGCCGGGGCCGGCGCGGGCCCGGTGTTCACCGTCGGGGCCGGCGGGGCGCTGAAGTCGACATTGGGCGCGGACTGGGCCGTGGCCGTGGCCTGGAACAGCTGGGCCGGCTTCTGGCCGCTATAGAGGGTCTTGGCCCACAGCACGCTGGGGAAGGTGCGCAGGGTGGTGTTGTAGACCTGGGCGGTCTGATTGTAGTCGCGGCGGGCGATGGCGATGCGGTTCTCCGTGCCTTCCAGCTGACTCTGCAGGGCCAGGAAGTTCTGGTTGGACTTCAGGTCCGGATAGCTTTCCTGGATCATCATCAGCCGGCCCAGCACGCCCGACAGCTTGTCCTGGGCGGCGGAATATTCCTGGAACTTGGCCGGATCGGTGATCGTCGAGGCGTCAACCTTGACCTGGGTGGCGCTGGCGCGGGCCTCGGTGACCTCGACCAGCACGCTCTTTTCCTGGGCGGCGTAGCCTTTCACAGTGGCGACCAGATTGGGGATCAGGTCCGCCCGGCGCTGGTACTGGTTCTGCACCTCGGCCCAGGCGGTCTTGGTCGCTTCGTCCTGGGTGGGGATCTTGTTGACGCCGCATCCGGCCAGCAGGGCGGCCCCCACGAAAACGGTTGCAATGACGGGGGCGAGACGGGCGATCGTTTTCAGCATCCGCATGGAAGTCCCTCGAGGCCTGTTTGGATGCGGCGATTGCGCCGCTTTGTCGAAGCGCACTTAAGAACGGGGCGCGCGTGGATGCAAACAGGATGACGACCTGCGGCCGGGGACATGCCGTTGTGGCATGTCCCCACCCGTAAGCTCCGCGCCCGGCATGGGGACACGCCCAAGGGCATGTCCCCATCTCTACAGGTCCGCGAACGCCGCTTTTCTCGGTCCCATGAAGCCGAACAGCCAGGCGGCCACCTTGCGCATCTGGATCTCCTCGGACCCCTCGGTGATCCGGTAGCGGCGGTGGTGGCGATAGATGTGCTCGAACGGCTTGTGACGCGAATAGCCCAGGCCCCCGTGAACCTGCATGGCCTGGTCAGCGGCCTCGCAGACCAGGCGGTTGGACCAGTAGTTGCACATCGACACCTTGTCGGAGAGGCGCTTTTCCACCTCGGGCTTGGACATCTGGTCCATTTCCCAGGCGGTCTTGCGGATCAGCAGGCGCAGCATCTCGACCTGGGTGGACAGCTCGACCAGCGGGAACTGGATCGCCTGGTTCTCGGCCAACGGCTTGCCGAACGGCTTGCGGGCGCGGGCGTACTTGATGCTTTCTTCTATGCAGAAGCTGGCCGCGCCCAAGCTGGAGGCGGCCTGGCGGATGCGGTTCTCGTGCACGAAGTGGTGGGCCAGGGCCAGGCCGCCGCCCTCGGCGCCGAACATCGCGTCGTCCGCAACCCAGACTCTGGTGAAGCTGACCCTGGGATGGTCGGTCGGCATGTTGAAAGTCCAGAGATATTCCTCGATCTTCACGCCGGGCGCATGGGCCGGCACCAAGAAGCATGTGATGCCCCGCGCCGAGCCGTCCTCGCCGCTGGTGCGGGCGAACAGGGCGCAGTGGGTGGCGGCGTGCATGCCGGTGGTCCACATCTTCTCGCCGTCGATCCGCCAGCCAGCGACGCCGTTGTGATCCTCGCGGACGGCGCGGGTCTCCATGAAGGTGGCGTCCGAGCCGTGGTTGGGCTCGGTGAGGCCGAAAGTCGGGCGGAAGGCGTGGCGGTCCAGCATGTCGGGGATCAGGTGCTGCTGGTCGGGCCGGCCGAAGTCGCGGATCATCAGCACGAACGGATTGTTGCCGACGATCGAGTGCTCGTTTTGCAGGTCGTTGAACAAACCCAGGCCTTTGGCCGCCAGGTGCTCGCGGATCACCGCCATCCACAGGCTGGAGCCGTCCTGGCCGCCGTATTCGCGGGGCAGGGCAAAGCGGTAGTGGCCGGCGGCGTCGGCGAGGCCTCGCGCCTTGGCGAGAAGCTCCTCCCAATCGCGGCGCGGCAGGCCGCCGCCGTCCCAATCGGTGCGGGCCCATTCGCGGCGGTGGTCGAAAAAGCGCTCATTGTCGTGCTCGGCCTGCAGCGGCGCGATCTCGGCTTCGATGAAAGCGTCGAGCGTCGCCAGATAGGCCGTCAGTTCCGGCGGCAGGTTGAAGTCCATGGCGGCGCCTCCCTTAGAAGCTGTTTTTCGGAACGTGCGCCCGCGACGCTCCCCCGCCAACCCTGACGTGGCGGAACATCCGGCTTGGCGGCAGCTGGCCGAGTGGCGCCGGACTGAAACGCCCGTTTCATTAAAAAATGCTCATGCGAAACAAATACGCTTGCGCAATCCCTGAACACTGATATCTAAGCAGTGCTTAGTTCTGATCCGAAGCACCGGTGGGGATACCGATGCTGACCATCCCCGGATCGAACGACCAGTAACTCGCTTTTCGCCGATCATCGATCATTCCTACTCCCCGCATGTCTGGAGGGCTCATCATGAAGCTCCGCACCCTGGCGGCTTGCGCCGCCCTGTCCGTTTCCATGTTCGCCGGCGCCGCCCTGGCCGATGGCCGCATCGCCGTCGCCCTGGAAAACCCGTTGGCCGCCAAGACCAAGGTCGTCGCTGGCGGCGCGGTCTTCGTCTGCGAAGGCGCTGAATGCGTTTCGACCGCCGCCCCGTCGCGGGCCCTGACCGCCGGGTCGTGCAAGGTCCTGGCCAAGGAAGTCGGCCGCGTCGCCGCCTTCGGTGGCGAGACCAAGTCGCTGGACGCCGACGACCTGACCCGCTGCAATGTCGCGGCCAAGGGCGGCTCCGCCCTGGCGGCCAAGTAAGCTTTTCCCAGTACCTGGACGCGTACGGGCGCGTGCTCGCCCTGTCTGGCTATTTCCTCGAACATTCGCCTGATGGGGCGGCGGGCCTGTTCCGCCGCCCTTTTTCTTCGCGTGCCCCTTTTGGTTAAAAGGGAGCGGGGCCATGGACGCTACATGACAGTATCAACCGCTGCTTTGCTTGAAGACGCCCTGTGCGAGATCGCTGGCCCCGCGACCTTGCCCACCTCGATCACCATCGACTACGCCGGGCTGCCCCAAGTGGACGCGTTGGGCCTGCCGTCGAGCAAGGCCTGGATCGAGCGCTCGACCCGCAGCCTGATTTTCGCCCAAGCCGAGGTCCGCGCCGCCGACGGCGCCCTGGTCGCCGCGGCCTCGGCGGTGTTCCGCAGGGTCATCCAGACCTAGCCTCGCCGCTTTTGCCAGGGATGCGCAAACCTTACGCATCGGCCTTGGTTGCGAGTGCGAAGGACGCGTGTTATCAGGCTCGCGGCTTCGGACGGGGTGGTGCATCAGCGCCGGCCCTCAATGCGCTTTTCTAAAGCGCGTTCAAGCCTTTAAGCCGGGATGAGGGTTAAACTTCTTGTCCGCGGCGATTTGCAACGCACCGGGCGGAACAAGTGGCGGACGAAACCAAGGCGACGGATGCGGGTCAGCGCTATGCGCAGTCCCTGTTCGAACTGACGATTGACAACAACCAGCTGACCCAGGTCGAGGCCGACCTGAAATCGCTGCGCGTGATGGTGGCCGATAGCGCCGACCTGCGCCGCCTGATCGATAGCCCGGCCTTCACCGCCGAGGACAAGGCCAAGGGCTTCCGCGCCGTCGCCGCCAAGGCTGGCTTCCAGATCCTCACCGCCAAGTTCCTGGGCCTGGTGGCCCTCAACGGCCGGGCTGGCGACCTGATGGGCGCCGTCACCGCCTTCATCGAACTGTCGGCCAAGCATCGCGGCGTCGTCACCGCCGAGGTCGTCACCGCCAAGGCCCTGACCCCCGCCCAGCTGCAGGGCGTCTCGGCCGCCGTCAGCGCCTCGCTGGGCAAGGTTCCCGAAATCTCGACGCTCGTCGATCCGTCCATCCTGGGCGGCATCAAGGTGCGCGTCGGTTCCCGCCTGTTCGATGCTTCGCTCCGTAGCAAGCTCGATTCCCTGAAATTCGCCCTGAAGCGCGCCTAAACCTCTATAAGCGCGTCAAAAGATAAAATTCGCAGAGAGCCCAAGACAGCCATGGACATCCGCGCCGCCGAAATCTCGGCCACCCTCAAGTCGCAGATCGCCAATTTTGGCGAAGAAGCCGCCGTTTCGGA
>JACMOF010000308.1 GCA_014378155.1 Caulobacter sp.
CACGCGGCTGGCGCCGACGCCGACGAACATCTCGACGAAGTCAGAACCGGAGATGGTGAAGAACGGCACGCCGGCCTCACCGGCCACGGCGCGGGCGATCAGCGTCTTGCCGGTGCCGGGCGGGCCGATCAGCAGGGCGCCCTTGGGGATCTTGCCGCCCAGGCGCTGGAACTTGGCCGGGTCCTTCAGGAACTCGACGACCTCCTGCAGCTCTTCCTTGGCCTCGTCCACGCCAGCGACGTCGTCGAACATCACCCGGTTCTTGTTCTCGGTCAGCAGACGAGCCTTGGACTTGCCAAAGCCCATGGCGCCCTTGGTGCCGCCCTGCATCTGCCGCATGAAGAAGATCCACACGCCCACCAGCACCAGGATCGGCAGCATGTTCAGCAGAATGCCCAGCAGGCTGATGCCGCCGCGCTGATAGACGATCTCGGCGTTGCGGCCTTCCAGCCGCTTGACCATGTCCTGGGAGTCGGGCGGCACGTTGACGGTGTAGGGCTTGCCTTGGCGCGGCTCGATCTTGACCAGATCGCCGCTGATGTCGGCCTTCTTGACCTGGTTGTTGTCGATGTTGCGCAGCAGCTGCGAATAGCTGACCTCGCCGCCGCCGCCGGCGGCCTTGCCGCCTTGGGTGAAGACGTAGCCCGCCAACAGCACCATCGCGATCGCGAGCCAGATGCCCAGGGTCTTGAAATTCATACGCGTTGTCTTCCCAACGATAATCTCTGACCTTCCAAGATAGGATGGTCGGACCGGTTTCGCCACGCGCGGGATATCATGTCGCGGGTTCTTGATCGACACGGCCCGTCGCCGCACCGAAACGATCCATGACAAGACAACGCGCTCGCGCCTGATCGGTGTCTGCAAGGATCGGGCAAGTCACCCGTCCGGTGGCGTCGACGATGGCCGGCAGCGAGGCGCGCGCAGCGGCCGGAAAGCCTTTCAGGGCTTGGCGTTGCGCCGGCGGCAGGCGGGCGGCCAGGCCTTGCAGCGGGCGGACGGAGAGGCCGGGCTCTATCGCCGTGATCTCATAACGACCGTCCCAAACCAAGGTCCTTCCCCCTAGGGGGAGGCGGTCCGCAGGACCGGTGGGGGGAGTCGTCGGGCGCGGGATCACGCCCCCCTCCCTCGGCTGCGCCGACACCTCCCCCACAGGGGGAGGACTTGGGCCGCGCCGCGATTCGCCGGGTTCACGGAAGAAGCCGACGGTGTCGCCCGCCTCGATCCGCGCCCCAGCCAGGGTGGCGGTGAAGGTTTCACCGGACCTTAGCCGATCGACCAGCCGCCGCAGACGCTCGCCGCGCGGCGGGGTCGCGGTGCCGGCGGCGCACAGGCAAGCGGCGGCGACCTGGGCGGCGGGGGCGTCGCGGGGGAGGATGAGATAGCCTTCTCCTCCCCCGTGCAGCGGGGTTGGTGGCGCGGCGCCAATAGGCGACGTGACGGATGGGGCGCCAGCGGCGGCGGACGTCCCATCCGTCGGCTTCGCCGCCACCTCCCCCGTTGCGCTGCGCTCCTCGGGGGAGGAAAGCAACCGCCGCGCCCGGGCCCGGGCATAGGTCACGTCCTCATTGGCCGGATCATCCAGCCAGGTCTCGCCCCGCGCCGTCAGCCAGTCGCGGAGCTCCACGCGCCCCACCGCCAGCAAGGGTCGCAGCACGAACACCCTCCGCCCCTCTGGCCAGGCCGGCGACGGCGCCCAATCGCGGGGGTCGGACACCGTCGAGCCCTCGGCGCGCATGGCGGCGGCCTCGGCCAGATCGCCCTGAGTGTGGCCCAACAGCAGAACGCTGGCTCCGGCCTCGCGCGTGGCGTCGGCCAGCAGGGCGTGGCGGGCGGCGCGAGCGGCGGCGGGCAGGCCGGTCGCGGGTTTGTCGCCAGTCCACGACAAACCGGATGGTTTGGCGCCCAAAGCCTGAGCCTTGGCCACGGCCTGGGCGGTCCAGGCGGCGCTGGCGGGGTTGAGCTGGTGATCGACCGTCAGGCTGACCACCGCCCGCCCGTGGGCGCGGGCCCAGTCCAGGGTCAGGATCAGCAGCGCCAGACTATCGCCGCCGCCGGAGAAGCCGACGGCCAGCGGCGCGGGGGCCGAAGGGCGCAGGCGGCGGTCCAAGGCGGCGGTGAAGGGGGGGAAGGTCAAACCAAAATCCGCTCATCCCGGCCAATGCCGGGATGAGCGGAAAAAGATCAAGCCGCGCACTTGGCCTGGGCCCGGGTGGTGGCGGCCTTGGCGGTGAGGGCGGCGGGGGCCTTGGGATAGCGCTTGGCCAGCTCGTCCAGGGTCTTGCAGGCGTCGGCCGGCTTGCGCAGGGCCACCAGGGCCCGCGACAGCTTCAGCACCGCGTCGGGCGCCCAGCTGGTCTGGGGCCAGCCGCGCACCGCGCCCAGATAGGAGCCAGCGGCGTCGCCGTAAGCCTCGCGCACGAACTGGGTCTCGCCCAGCCAATAGCGCGCCTCGGGAGCCTTGGCGCTGTCGGGGTAGGTCTCGACATAGCCGGAAAAGGCCGTCTCGGCGGCGCCATAGTCGCCGTCCAGCAGCAGTTGGCGGGCCTGTTTGAAGGCGGCGGTCGCGTCGCCGGGCGCGGCGGGCAAGGCGGCGGCGCTGGGCGCGGGAACGGCGGCGGCTGCGGCGGCTTGGTCGGCGAGGCGCTTTTCGAGGGCGGCCAGGCGCTGGTCCAGCGCCTCGGCGCGGGCCTTCTGGACGTCGCTGGACCGGCGAGCCTCGTCCAGGTCATGGGTCAGGGTCTCGTTGGACCCGTTCATCCGGGTGAGAGTCTGCTCCAGGTCGCCCAGCTTTTCGGACAGGGCGGCGATCTGGGCGTCGGTCTCGGCGGGCTGCACGACCACCGGCTTGCCGGTGTCGCGGCCCTGAAAGACGATCGAGCGCAGCTCGCGCACCACCTTCTCCATGCGCTCCAACCGCTTGGCCGAGCGATCGTCCAGCGGGTCGGGCATCGGGGTCTGGGCCATGACCGGCGCGAAGATCGCGAGGGTCAGGACGGAGGCCAGCAAGGCGGCTTTCAGCTTCATGTCGGCGATTATGCCCCGATTGCGGACGAAAGTGCGGCCAAAACAAAAGCCATCCGCCTTTGATGGAGGAGGTTGGGTGGCGGTGACGCGGCCCCGCCGGCTGAACCGCCGCTGCACCCCCCTCCCCGGCCCTTCCCCCATCAAGGGGCAAGGGGGAAGGGGCAAGGGGCAAGGGGCAAGGGGCAAGGGGCAAGATTATCTAGCGCGCGCCGTCGGTGATGGCGGTGCGGGCGTTGCGGTTCTTGGCCCAACTGTCGTCGCCCGAGCCGCCGTCGATCGGCTTTTCCTTGCCATACGAAAGGGTCTCGATGCGCGCGCCCGAGACCCCCTGTGAAACCAGGAACTCGCGGACGGCGTTGGCGCGGCGAGCGCCGAGCGCCAGGTTGTATTCGCGGGTGCCGCGTTCGTCGGCATTGCCCTCGATGCGCACGCGCACGGCAGGATAGCGGTTCAGCCACTGGGCCTGGGCGCCGAGCGTCGGCTGGGCGTCGCTGCGGACCTCGTAGCTGTCGGTGTCGAAATAGATCCGCTCGCCGATATTGATGACGAAGTCCTGCACCGTACCGGGCAAGACTCCGGTATTGACCGGCGAGTTTGGACCGGTGGGCTGGCTATAGGGCGGCGTCGAAGGTTGCGAGGGCGTGGTGGTGGCGACCGGGCCCTGGGGCTTCGGCCGCGAGGCGCAGGCGGCGAGCGAAGCGGCCGCCAGACCGATCATCGCCAGTCTAGCGACGCGTTGGGTGTCGAAGCTCATCCAGTTTCTCCTCAAGTCCACGGCCAAGGCTCATACTTTATACGCGCGGAGTCTTTGTGGCGCCCCTCGAAAACGCCACCTGAACCTCACAATGGCGTCAGATTGTCGAAGGGCCACCTCGTTCACCCGGCAGGTGAACGCCAGATGAACGACAAAAGGGGCATCGCGCGGCGCCGGCTCAGGTTTCGATGATCGCGCCCTAGTCCAACAGCGGCGACCAGGCCGGGTCCGACGCCGCGCCCTGATAGGCGGCGGGGCGCAGGATGCGGCCGGTGATGTCCACGGTCCACAGTTTCGGCACGCCAGCCGGGCCCTCGCGGAAGAACATCAGCACCCGGCCGTTGGGCGCCCAGGTGGGGCCCTCGTCCAGATAGCTGGTGGTCAGCAGGCGCTCGTCGCCGCCGTCGGTCTTCATCACGCCGATATGGAACTCGCCGCCGGTCTGCTTGGTGAAGGCGATGAAGTCGCCGCGCGGGCTCCAGACCGGGGTGGTGTAGCGGCCGCCGCCGTAGGAGATGCGGCGCACGCCCGAGCCATCGGCGTTCATCACATAGAGCTGGGCCTGGCCGCCGCGGTCGGAATTGAAGACGATCTTGCTGCCGTCGGGCGAAAACGACGGCGAGGTGTCGATGGAGGGATCGGTGGTGATCCGGGTCGACTGGCGGGTGCGCAGGTCCAGCACATAGATGTCGCTGTTGCCGCCCTTCTCCACCGAAAAGGCGACCTTGCGGCCGTCGGGCGAGAAGCGCGGTGCGAAGACCATGCCGGGGAACTTGCCCACGGTCTCGGTGCGGGCGGTCTCCAGGTTCTGCAGATAGATGGTCGAGCCCGTGGGCCGCAGGGCCATGAAGGTGATTTCCTGGCTGGTCGCCGAGAAACGCGGGGTCATGACGATGTAGGAGCCGTCGGTCAGGTACTGCGGGTTGGCCCCGTCCTGGTCCATGATCGCCAGCTTCTTGATGCGATTGAGCTTGGTGCCGCTCTCGGCGACGAACACCACGCGGGTGTCGAAATAGCCCTTCTCGCCGGTCAGCCGCTCATAGACCGCGTCGCTGATCTTGTGGGCCACGCGCCGCCAGTTCTCGGCGGTGGAGGTGAACTGCAGGCCCAGCAGCTGCTGCTGGCTGAAGGTGTCCCACAGGCGGAAGTCGACGCGCAGCACGCCATCGGCGCCCACCGTCACCTGGCCGTTGATCAGGGCCTGGGCCCCGGTCGCCTGCCAGTCGGGGAAGCGCGGCTGGACATTTACGTCGGTCAGCTTGTCGGCGACATTGGCGACGTTCAGCGGCTGGAACAGCCCCGAGCGCTCGAGATTGCCGGTGATGACCTGGGCGATGTCGGCCCCGCGGCCGCCGGCCCCGGAGAAGGCCGGGATGGCGACCGGCAGCGGCTTGACCGCGCCCTTGTCGATATCGACCTCGATCTGGGCCCGGGCGATCGACGGGGCGAGCGCGACCGTGGAGACGGCCAGGACGGCGGCGGTCGCCAAGCTCGAGAAGAGGATCTTGAGGTTCATGCGTCGTGTCCTCCCTATCGCGCCGCGCAAGCGTCGCGCGCCTTGAAGTTCAAATTGAGTTGCTGGCCATAATAGTCCGGCGGCAAGCCCTCGAAGGGCGCCGATTGATAGACGGCCCGGATCGCTCGCTCGGCGGCGGCCTGGGTCATGGAATCGACCGCGCCGGTGACGGTGTTGCTGCTGGACTGGCCGGTCGAGGTGACCCGGCCCACCGCGCCGCCGCCGGTCAGAATGTCGGCGGTGACCTTGTCGATGATCCGGCCGGACGGCAGCAGCTTGAAGCCGACCCGCACCTGCACGCTGGCGCCGCCTTCGACCTCGCAATTGGGGTTCCAGCGGCGCTGGATCTCGTCCTTCATGCCGGCGATGGCGGCGGCCTGCAGGCCGGTCATCGCCCCCGCCCCGGGACGGGCCTGGGTGGCGGTTTCCGGGCGGGTCGGGCCCTTGGCGGCGTTGGCCACAGGCTTGCCGGCCGCCTTGGGCGTCTTGGCCAGGGTCTTTTCCAGCGAGGCGAAAAAGTCGGGCTCGGGCTTGGCGGGCTTTGCCGGCTTGGGGGGCGTCGGCGGCTTTGGCGTGGGCGGCTTGGGGGTCGGGGTGGGGGTTGGCTTTGGCGGAGCGGGCGCAGGCGTCGGCGCCGGCGCGGGCACGGGGGCCGGCGGCTGCGGATCGGCCTCGGGGACCGGGTCCTCGGTCTGGGCGACCTGGTCCTGCGGCGCTTCGAGCGCCGGGCGGACATTGGTCGGGCCTTCGGTGACGAGGGTCACCGGCACGCTCTCGCCGATGATGATCGGCTTGGGCGGCTTCGACGGCAGGCCGACCAGGATCGCCGCGACCACCAGGCCGTGCAGGATGACCGAGCCGACCAAGGCGGGCGAGGTGTTGTCGCGGTCGTGGCGGCTCATGAGGGGCCACCCCAATTCCACTCATCCCGGCGAAGGCCGGGACCCAAGCCGAGCTTGGGGTTTCGTGCTGAATTCGGACCGCCAATCCCGCTTGGGTTCCGGCCTTCGCCGGGATGAGTGGAGAGAAAGGGGCCGGGCACTGCCGAATCCTACTGCGCTGGGCGCAGCGCGCCGGTGTCGGCCGCGCCCGCCGCCTTCGGCGCGACGCCCGACGACGGCCCGCCGGTGTCGGTCAGCAAGTTGATCTTGCTGAAGCCGGCGTTGGACAGCGCCGCCATCACTTGGGCCACCGTAGCGTAGTTGGCCTTGCCGTCGGCCCGCACGAAGATCGGCTTGTCATAGCCGTAGCCGGCGACGGCGTTCAGGCGCGGGGCCAGGTCGGCGAAGGGCACGGGGGCCTCGCCCACGAAGGTCGAGCCGTCGGCCTTGATCGAGACGGTGATCGGCTCTTGCTGGTTCTGCAGGGCGGCGGCCTCGGTCTTGGGCAGTTCCAGCGGCACGCCGGCGGTCAGCAGCGGGGCGCCGATCATGAAGATGATCAGCAGCACCAGCATCACGTCGACCAGCGGCGTGACATTGATCTCCGACAGGGCGCCCTTGCCCCGGCGGCCGCGACGACGGCGACCGCGACGGCCGCCGGTGGCGAAGGCGTCATTGGCTGACATCGCCATGAGGCTAGACCCGCTCGCTCAGGCGACGCTGGATGGCCGTCGACAGGTCGTCGGCGAAGTTCTCCAGCCGGCCCGCGTACTTGCCGGCGTCGGTCGAGAACTTGTTGTAGGCGATATAGGCCGGAATGGCGGCGATCAGGCCGATGGCGGTGGCGAACAACGCCTCGGCGATCGACGGCGCCACCACGGCCAGCGAGGTGTTCTTCGACAGGGCGATGCTCTGGAAGGCGTGCATGATGCCCCACACCGTGCCGAACAGGCCGATGAACGGGCTGGCGGTGGCGACGATGGCCAGGCTGCCCAGGCCCTCCTCGGCCTTGCCGGTCTCGCGCGAGATCAGCGTGTCCATCATCCGGTCGATGCGCTGGATCAGGAAGGCGGCCTGGCTCTCGCCGATCGGACCCTTGGCCTTGGCGTCGCGCCATTCCTTCAGGGCCGACTGCAGCATGCGCGGCAGGGGATGGCGCGGATTGGCCCCGGCCTGGGCGGCGACCTCCTCCAGCCCCTGGCCGGAACCGACCTGGTCCTCGAACCGGTTGGCGGCGCCGTTCAACGCGGCGAAACGGAACAGCTTGTCGATGATCACCGCCCACGAGCCCAGCGAGGCCAGGATCAGGCCGATCATCACCGCCTTGACCACCCAGTCGGCCTGGAGGAACAGCGAGATGAAGGAAAAGCTCTGGGGGCCTGCGGCGGCGTCCATGCGGGGTCAGCTCCGTCGGGGCGTCTAATCGTAGGAGCAGGTCATAGCGCACCCGCTCAGGTTCCGTTGCGCCTTACTGGCATGAAGCGGCGCAATGGTGAAACTATGACGCCTGGCGGGCGGGATGGTTTTTGATTGCTCAAGCTTGAACCTCAAGCCACGGCGCGAGCTTGGCCGCCATCTCCGGCGCGGGCTTGCGCGGCCGGCCGCCCAGGGTGATGCACACCGCCTCGCCCGCCGCCTGGGCGATCAGGTCATCGCCACGCGTAAGCGTCTGGCTGAAGAACAGCCGCACGCCCTTGATCCGGTCATAACAAGTGCGCACCAGAAGGGCGTCGTCGACCCGCGCGGCCTTCTTGAAGTCCAGCGCCATACGGGTGATCGCGAAGGCCGTATCGACCGCCGCCAGCTCGGTGTGCGAAATCCCCACCAGCCGAAAGAAGTCGCTCCGCCCGCGCTCGAAATAGCGCAGATAGTTGGCGTGATAGACGAGGCCGGAGAAGTCGGTGTCCTCGTAGTATATGCGCACCGGCAGTCGGTGCTCGCGGCCCTCGAAAACGCCGGCGGTGGGTTCGATCATCCTGGACTCCGGCTTGAGCGACATCTTGGGCTCCCGCCCTTGTAGTGCTATGCTGGCCCCATGAAAATCGAGCCTTCCCTGTTCGATGAGATTGATGACGACGCCGAGGCCGCCGCCGACGCGCGGGCCGAGGCCGACGTCGCGGCGGGCCGCACGATTAGCCATGAGGCGGTCACGCGCTGGCTGGCGTCCTGGGCCAGCGGCGCACCTACGGCGCCTCCCAAGCCAGGTGACTAGGCCTTGCGTCGGGTGATCTGGACGAGCGAGGCCATCGCCAATCTCAACAATATCTTCCGCTATATCGCCGGCTTCAACCCGTCGGCCGCCGCGCGCCTGGCGCAGCGGTTGCAGACGGCGGCCAATAGCCTGATCGATCATCCCGAACGCGGCGCCCCGCTTCGCGCGGGTTACGCGAACTGGCCGCAATCCATCCCTATCTGATCCGTTATCGGTTTTCCGGTGAGACCGTGGTCATCCTGCGCATCCGCCATGGCGCACAAGAGCCAGACTAGAGCATTTCCCGACCTGACTGCGTCAGGCCGTGATCTCTAATCTGTTGTTTTGACGCATTTTTCTTCACGCGAACCGGAACCACTTCGCTCGAAAAATGCTCTAGTGGGTCTGGGCCTTGGCCTAGGTCACGATGAACTCGCCGAGCTCCAGAGCTTGGCGCGCAATGAGCTCGACCGGGTCGCTGTGCGGTTCCTTGAGTTTGAGCACCAAGACGCCGTCGTCATCCCAGAGGGCGATGTCGCCGCCGGCGAATTCGAAGGTCGCCTCTCCGCGCTCCATCACGCCTCCTCCCCGAACAGCCCGCCCTGCACGATCTTCGGCGCGCTCACCGGCTCCTGCAAGCCCAGGTGCAGATAAGCCTTGCCACAAGCCATCCGCCCGCGCGGGGTGCGCTGGATGAAGCCCTGCTGCATCAGATAGGGCTCGATGACGTCCTCGACCGCGTCGCGGGCCTCGGCGATGGCGTAGGCCAGGGTCTCGACGCCGGCCGGGCCGCCGCCATAGTTCTCGATCAGGGCCCGCAGGTAGCGGCGGTCCAGGGAGTCCAATCCGAGTTGCTCGCCTTCAAGCCGCGTCAGGGCCAGGCCGGCCGCCTTTCGGCCGATGACGCTGGCGCCGTCGGCCTCGGCGAAGCCGCGCACCCGGCGCAGCAGGCGGCCGGCGACCCGGGGCGTGCCCCGCGCCCGGGCGGCGATCTCGGCGGCGCCCTCCTCGTTCAGCGGCGCACCCATCTTGCGGGCGGCGCCCAGCAGCACGAGCGGCAGCCCCTTGGGCGTGTAGAATCCCAGGCGGATAGGGATGCCGAAACGGTCGCGCAGGGGCGTCGCCAGCATGCCCGCCCGCGTCG
>JACMOF010000309.1 GCA_014378155.1 Caulobacter sp.
GAGTCGCTGACGGCCCCTTCCGGGCGACTTTGATCCTGCCCGTCCGAGGGGGAACGACGATCGGGATGAAACAAGCCCTCAATCGCCGTCCCTTGAGACAAACGGTTTCGCGGAGCGGTCGGTCCACGCCGAAACGCAAACACTAAACCCACGGTCATCCGGGCTTGGCCCGGCCGCTCCGCGCCTCCTCACCCTGCCGGGTTTCCGGACGGGGACATGCCCTTGCGGCGTGTCCCCAAGGGTCGCAGTGCGTCTGGTGGGGACACGCCGCAAGGGCATGTCCCCGGAGGCGTCACAAAGGTCCGAAATTAACCACTAAGTCGGCATAAAATGACCATCAAGCGCCATGAGATCGTCATCATCGCCAGACCCCGCCATAGCAAACGCCCTATCCTGCCGGCCTATCCTGTACCGGAGCGCGGCTATGCTGGTTGTCGATCAAAAGTCCCTGACCCCCGCCGTCGCCTCGCCCGTGCGCCCGGCCCTGGAAGGCGTCGTCGCCTACAAGGCCGGCATGACCCTGGCCGAAGCGGCCCGCCGCGCCGGCCGCACCGACCTGTCCAAGCTGGCCAGTAACGAGAACCTGCTGGGCTGTAGCCCCAAGGTCGCCGACGCCGTGAAAGCCGCCCTGGCCAGCCCCGAGATCTATCCCCACCCTTTTTGCGAGACCCTTCCCGCCTCGATCGGCCTGCGCCTGGCGACCCACGCCGGCCGGATCGTCGTCACCCCGGGCTCTGAAGCCCTGATCGACTACCTGTTCCGCGCCGTGCTGCACCCCGGCGACAGCATCCTGCTGAGCGCGCCCACCTTCCCGGCCTATGGAATCTTCGGGGCCTGCGCCGAGGCCAGCTTCATCGACGTGCCGCGCCTCGAAAGCTTCGACCTCGACGTCGAGGCCTTCAAGCTCGAGGCCGCCAAGGGTCCCAAGCTGATGGTGCTGTGCACCCCCAACAACCCGACCGGCAACGCGATGAGCGGCGTCGACATGGCCGAGATCCTGGCCGTCACCCCGCGCTCGACCGTGGTGTTCGTCGACGAGGCCTATCGCGAATATCACGCCGCCTTCGACACCCTGGCCCTGCTGAAGGCCTGGGGCGGGACCTGGGTCTCGGGCCGCACCTTCTCCAAGGCCTATGGCCTGGCCGGCCTGCGCGTCGGCTACGGCATCTGCTCGTCGGTGGTGCTGGTCGGATACCTCGATCGCATCCGCCCGCCGTTCAACGTCGCCGCCATCAGCCAGGCCGCCGCCCTGGCCGCCTGGGACGACCAGGAGCACCTGTGCCGCACCGTCGCCCTGACGATCGCCGAGCGTGGCCGCGTGGAGGCCGGGCTGGACGCCATGGCCGTGCAGCGCACACGGAGCTCGGCCAATTTCGTGTTCCTGCGCAGCCCGGCCGGCGCCGAAGCGACCGCCATGCGTTTGCTGCAAGACGGGCTTATCGTGCGGCCCACGCACGTGCCCGGCGGCTGGGTGCGGATCACCATCGGCCGCCCCGCCGACAACGACCGCCTGATCGCCGCCCTGCCGGCCGCCCTTGCGCTCTGACTCCGGAGACAACGCCATGACCATGACCGCTGAAAACCCGCCCCAAAACCCATTGGGCCTCGACGGCTTCGCCTTCGTCGAGTTCACCAGCCCCGAGCCGGCCGCCATGAAGGCGCTGTTCGAGCAACTGGGTTTCGTGCCCGCCTCGACCCATCCGACCAAGGCCGTGACCCGCTACAAGCAAGGCAGGATAAGCCTGCTGGTCAATGACGAGCCGGCCGGCCAGGTCGCCGCGTTCCGCGCGGCGCACGGCCCTTCGGCCAACGGCATGGCGTTCGGCGTCGCCGACGTGGAAGCCGCCTATACCGAGGCCCTGAAGCGCGGGGCCGTCGCGGCCGACGCCTCGGCGACCGTGCTGGGCGAGGGCGCGCGGGTGCTGGAAGGCATCGGCGGCTCGATGCTGTATCTGGTCGAAGGCCCAGGCGCGGTGTTCGCGAGCTGGGACGCCGTGCCCGGCGCTGCGGAAGCGGAAGCGGCCAACAATGTCGGCCTCGACCTGCTCGACCACCTGACTCACAACGTCAAGCGCGGCCAGATGCGCACCTGGTCGACCTTCTATCGCGAGGTCTTCGGCTTCGAGGAGCAGAAGTATTTCGACATCAAGGGCCAGGCCACCGGCCTGTTCAGCCAGGCGATGATCGCGCCCGACAAGGCCATCCGCATCCCGCTCAACGAGAGCCAGGACGACCACAGCCAGATCGAGGAATTCCTGCGCCAGTACAAGGGCGAGGGCATCCAGCACCTGGCCCTGACCACTGACGACATTTTCGACACTGTCGAGAAGCTGCGGGCCCGGGGCGTCAAGCTGCAGGACACCATCGAGACCTATTACGAGCTGGTCGACAAGCGCGTGCCGGGCCATGGCGAGGATCTGGAACGCCTGCGCAAGAACCGTATCCTGCTGGACGGCAATGTCGGCGAGGAAGGCCTGCTGCTGCAGATCTTCACCGAGAACCTGTTTGGGCCGATCTTCTTCGAGATCATCCAGCGCAAGGGCAATCAGGGCTTCGGCAACGGCAATTTCCAAGCGCTGTTCGAGAGCATCGAGCTGGACCAGATTCGGCGTGGGGTGATTACCGTCGAGGCTTGAGGGGCCTTTCCGATCGGCGCGGGAAGGGTTCTATTCTCTTTCCCTTCATCCCGGCCTTCGCCGGGATGAAGGGAGGTGGGGGTGTTTGTGAGAACCCCATGACTGACGCGCCCGCCTACCAATCCGGCTTCGGCAACCACTTCTCCACCGAGGCCGTGCCTGGCACGCTGCCAGTCGGTCAGAACTCGCCGCAACGGCCGCCCTATGGC
>JACMOF010000310.1 GCA_014378155.1 Caulobacter sp.
AGAGCGTGACAACGCTCCGAGTGTTTCTTTTCGACATTTCTTGCATCCCCTGCCCGAGCTTCTTCCGGGCTTCAAGGAGCGTCTAATGCCGCCAGACTTGTAAACAAGGCCGTAACAGTCTTCACATAACGCTGGTATCTTCTACGTCCTTCCGGGCCAATCCGGATATTTGCTACTAACAAATAGAAGTATATCGTCAGATCTATTCTCAATTTTTACTATCAATACGTCGCGTATGGGCCGTTTTTGCGATGCAGCACGGTTTGTCTGGCTCAACAAAGGAAGATCCGGCTCCCCAACAACTTGCTATTCCTGGCCAAGGCCACGCTTGAACAGGGTCAGAACTTCCAGATGCGGTGATTCTAGTTGGGCAATGTCCGTCGACGGACATTTTGTCGCAACGTGCCGAAACTGCCTCGCTGCGGCTTCGGGACGCAGGTCGGACGCCGAAAATCCACCTGATCCGCGGCGCGGCCCAAGACAAATCCACAGGGAGCAAGAGAAGGTGGTGCCGCTTACAGGACTCGAACCTGTGACCCCCTCATTACGAATGAGGTGCTCTACCAGCTGAGCTAAAGCGGCGCGCTTCGTTCCAGGACGGGGCCTGGGACCTGGTGTTCCCACCGCCCAAATCACTGGGCGGCGCGAAGAGGGGCCTATTTAGCGGCGCGCGGGCCACTTGCCAAGCGTCGGCGTGAACCAGCGTTGCGACGGGGCGCCGGACCGTCGGGTCCGCCGTCCGATCCGCCATCCAAAGAGACCCTGGTGTCGAAGACTCCGGGGTCGTCGGGGATCGGCATCAGGGCGCCACCAGTCTCGGCGGCGCGAACGAAGGGCGTGGATTCGGCATAGGCCGAGGGCAGCTGGGGCCGTTCGCTCATCGTGCGCTCGCGGCGCTCGAACCGCGGGTGGATCAGCTCGCCGGTCTCGGCGTAGCTGACGGTCAGCCGAGCCCAGTCCTCGCGGGCATAGACGAAGGCCCGGCCCTCGGGGTCGAGGTCCGACCAGTCGGCTTCCTGCGGGGCGGCCGCGCCGCGGACGATCCAGGCGCGAGCCTCGTCGGCCTCGCCGTTGGCGTAGGCGACGCGCGACATCAGGCCGGCGATCCGCGCCGTCAGCGCTTCTTGCGGCAGCAGGCGCGCGGCGGCGCGGGCCGCCACCGGATCGCCGCCGACCAGGGCGCTCTCCACCTTCAGCAACTGGCTCTCTCGCGCCTCGGGCTTGAGGTTGGCCAGGGTCGCCAGGCGGGCGGACCGGACCTTGGGCGTCTCATTGGTCTTCAGGTCGCGATAGGCCAACCACAGGGCCGGATGGGGCGACAGCTTCCAGGCCGCTTCCAGCAGGCTGCCGGCCTTTGCGGCCTTGCCGTCGTCAGCCAGCAGGCGGGCGGCCATGACCACGCCGGGGGCGAAGTCGGGCTTCAACCGGGCCGACTGAACGGCGAAGTCGAGCGCCTGGGTCAGACCCCTGGGATCGTCGGACTCTTCCAGGGCGGCGGCCGAGGCGGCCAGCAAGGCGGCGCGAGCCCGCTCGGCGACCAAGGGCGGCACGATCTTGCGCTCCAGCGCGCCTTGGACGAGATCAAGAGCGGCCTTCCAGTCTCCGACCTCCAGCCGCGCCTCCAGCAGGGCCCGCCAGGCCCAACGGGCGGTCTTGGCCAGACCATAGGCGGTCTCGGCATGGCGCAGGGCCAGGGCCTTGTCGCCTTCGGCCAAGGCGGTCTGCATCAGGCCGCGCAGGCCGGCCAGCCGCATCTCGGGAAAGCCGAGCATGGCGTTGTAGGCTTGGCGGGCGGCGACATGATCGCCCGCGGCCTCGGCGGCCTGGGCGGCCAGCACTCGGATCAGCGCGGGGGCGTCTTCGGCCAGTTCGGCGGCCTTCTGAGCCAGGCGGCGAGCCTCGGAGCCGTCGCCGGCGGCCACGGCCAGAAAGCCACGCGACAGGGCCTCGATCCCCTGCTTGCGCCTGGACTCGGCCTGGGCGCGGGCGGCGCGGCGCGGCGCCTCGACCACCCATAGCAGGCCGCGCCACAGGATGGTCGCGAGCAGGGCGGTGAACAGGGTCAGCAGGGCGGCGGCCACGGCGGTCATCTCGACCCGCCAGCCCATCCAGTCCAGGCTGGCCGCGCCCGGTTCGCCGGTCAGGGCGACCACCGCCACGGCGATGGCCGCGACGACGAAGAAGACGAACGCCGCGCGGATCATGGCGTCCCCACCGGGGCGGCCGCCGGGGACCGGGTCACCTGAACCAGGCCGGCCAGGGCGTCGGCGCGGAGGGCGGCGATGTGGCGATCGATCTCGACCCGGCGCTCCGCGGTGGCGCGCCAAGGCGCCAGGATGGTCTGAGCGCCTGCGGGCAGCGGCTCGATCGCCGCCAGCGCGCCTTCGATGTCGCCCTCGTTCAGCAGCTTCTGGGCCCGGCCGAGCAGGGCGTCCGGGGTCGAGCCCTGGGTCGCGCCGACCTGGCGGATCGAGACGATCCTCGACAAGGCGTGGCGCAGCTTGGCGAGGAAATCGCCCGCGCGTCCCGGATCACGGGCGGCGACGTCCGCGCGGCCGGCCAGGGCCTCGAACTCGGCGGCGAGGCCCGATCGGGTGGGGGCGCCGGTCTGGGCCAGGCGGTTCAGGGCGCGCAGGTCGGACGACAGAGGCAACATGCGCCCCAAGCCGGCCAGTTCCTGGCTGAAGGGCCGCGCCGTGCCGGCGGCGTCGGCCAGGGTGGCGGCGGCCAGGGCGGCGGCGGCGGCGTCGACCGCGCGCTGCTGGCCGTTTTCCAGGACGGCGAGACGCGCCTCCAGGCGCCCGATCTCGATATCGGGCGCGGGCGCGGCGGCCGCGACGGACGGAGGCAGGACGGGGTAGGTTGGGGGGGCCGATGCGACATCCGATACGGGGGCCGCCGCGGCCGGCGGCTTGGCATGGGGGAACGCCGTCCGGCCGAATCGCGCCAGCCCCGCGCCCAGCGCCAGGCAGACCAGGCCGAAGACGACGACCGCCCAGACGCCCAGGCCCAGCCGGCGCCGGGGCGCATAGAGCGCCGGGTCGCGCGGCGCGACGATTTCAGCGGGGTCGGAAGCAGTGGTCATGAGTCCATTCGTGCCCCACGCCGCCGCGCCGCGCAATCGCTCAGCTACAGCGTGAGTAAGCTCAACAGCGCGGTTTCGGTCGGGCGCGGCGCGCACGCCACAGACCCCAGGCCTCCCGTGCGGCCCAACGCTTCAAGCGGCGCGACGACTGCGGGCGACAGGCACAGGATCCTCAGGCGCGGAGCGGGACAGTGAGTGAGCACAGCCGCCAAGGTCCGCGCGGCTCGGGGCGAATACACCAGCGCCGCCGCGAGGGTGTCGATCGCCGCCAAGGTGGTCGGGGCGGGATCGCGCGCGACGGTCTCGTAAAGCGCCAGGCGGATCGCGGTGACTCCCGCCTCGGCGAGCGGCGCCACCAGATCTCCGGCCGGTTCCAGGGCGCCGGGATGGAGCACGACGCCGTCCAACTCGGCGGCCTCGCCAGCGATCAGCCACGCCAAGGCCTCGACGTCGCCTTCAGCGGACTCCACCCGGGCAAAGCCCGCCTCGCGGGCGGCGGCGGCGGTGCGGTCGCCAACCGCGAACGCACGACGCGAGCGGTCAGGGCTGGCGCGGGCGAAGGCCGAGACGCCGTTGACGCTGGTGAAGGCCAGAGCCGCCACGCCCGTCAGGTCGATCACCGGCGACAGGTCGCGCACGGTCAGCAACGGATCGACCAGCGGTGTGAAGCCCATGGCCTCAAGACGAGCGGCGGTGGCCTCCGCGCCCGGCGAGGCCCGGGTGACCCAAATCCGCCGCGACTCGCCGGTCATGGCCCTACTCGGTGAGGATCAGGGCCGGACCGCCCTCGACCCGCACGGCGCCGCCCAGCTCCAACCCCAGGGCTCGGGCCTGGTCGGTGGCGTCGAGGCTGGACAGGGTGACCGAGCCCTCACGGCGGAAACGGTGGGCGCCGTCCGGAGTCAGGGCCTCGACGATCATCGTCAGGGTCAGGCCCTCCAGCCGGGCATAGGCGCCGACCGCCGTGCGGCACGAGCCTTCCAGGGCGTAGAGCGCTCCGCGCTCGGCGGCCACGGCGAGGGTGGTGGCCTGGCAACGCACGGCCTGCAGCCAGGGCAGGTCGACATCCTCGGCGCGGGTCTCGATGACCAGGGCGCCCTGGCCCGGGGCCGGCGGGGCGGCGATCGGGTCAAGCCAACTGCGCGGCAGATGGCCCAGGCCCAGGCGATTCAGGCCAGACTGGGCCAGCAGGATAGCGTCGGCCTCGCCACGCTCCAGCTTGGCCAGGCGGGTGTCGACATTGCCGCGCAGCATGACGATCTCGAGGTCCGGCCGCACGTGCAGGGCCTGGGCTTGCCTGCGTAGCGAGGCGGTGCCCAGGCGCGCGCCCTTGGGCAGGTCTTCCAGCCGCTCGGCGAAGTGGCTGATGAAGGCGTCACGCGGGTCCTCGCGCTCGGGCACGGCCGCCAGCACCAGGCCTGGCGGCAGCTCGGCGGGCATGTCCTTCAGCGAATGGATGGCGCAGTCGATGCGGCCCTCGATCAGGGCCTCCTCGATCTCCTTGGTGAACAGCCCCTTGCCGCCGATCTCCATCAGCCGGCGGTCCTGGATGCGGTCGCCGCTGGTGACGATCGGGATCAGCTGGGCGAACGACTCGATGTCGTCGGGTCCCGCGCCGAGGGCGGCCGCGATGCGGGCCTGCATCAAGCCAGACTGGGCCAGCGACAGCTTGGAGCCGCGCGCGCCGATGCGGATGGGTTGCCGGGACACGGTGGGGGCGTTACCTGCAGAGCGATAAGAAGCCTTCGCTGCTACAGGAGCGGCGGGAACCCCGCAACCGAATGACCACCCTTAAGCAACCTGGCCCCACGCAATCGACACTGACCGTCCTCGGGCTGGAGACCAGCTGCGACGAGACAGCCGCGTCCGTGGTGCGGCGCAGCGCGGACGGCCGCGTCGAGGTGCTGTCGTCGATCGTAGGCACTCAGTTCGAGCAGCATGCCCCGTTCGGCGGCGTGGTGCCCGAGATCGCCGCGCGCGCCCATGTCGAGGCCATCGACGGCGTGGTGGCCCAGGCGATGCGCGCGGCGGGGCTCGGTTTCGCGGACCTGGACGGCGTCGCCGCCACCGCCGGGCCGGGCCTGGTGGGCGGGGTGATGGTCGGGTTGGCGTTCGGCAAGGCCGTCGCCCTGGCCCGCGACCTGCCGCTGGTGGCGGTCAACCACCTGGAGGGCCACGCGGTCTCGGCGCGACTGGGGGCGGAGATCGCCTATCCGTTCCTGCTGCTGCTGGTCTCCGGCGGCCTTTGCCAACTGCTGGAAGTGGCCGGCGTCGGGGCCTGCACGCGCCTGGGCACCACCATCGACGACGCGGCCGGCGAGGCCTTCGACAAGATCGCCAAGAGCCTGGGCCTGCCCTATCCCGGCGGCCCGGCCCTGGAAAAGCTGGCGACGAGCGGCGACCCCACCCAGTTCGACCTGCCGCGCGCCCTGCTGGGTCGCAAGGACTGCGACTTCTCGTTCTCCGGCCTGAAGACCGCCGCCGCGCGGCTGGCCGAGAAGGTCACCAACGACACCGAGCGCGCAGACCTGGCCGCCGCCGTGCAGTTCGCCATCGCCCGCCAGCTGTCGGAACGCACCGACCGGGCCATGAAGCTCTATGCCGCTAGCCATCCGGGCCAGGCCTTGCGCTTCGTGGTGGCCGGCGGCGTCGCGGCCAATGGCGCGGTCAAGGCGGCGCTGCGCAAGAACTGCGACGACAACGGCTTTTCGTTCGACGCCCCGCCGCTGGTCTATTGCACCGACAACGCCGCGATGATCGCCCTGGCCGGGGCCGAGCGGCTGGCGGCCGGGATTTCAGACGACCTGGACGCCGTGGCGCGTCCGCGTTGGCCGCTGGACGAGGCCGCAGCGTTATCCCATCCGAGCAACAACTTCGGCCGCAAGGGAGCCAAGGCATGACCTTCACGCACGCGGGCGTCATCGGCGCCGGAGCCTGGGGCACCGCCCTGGCCCAGGTCTGCGCCCGGGCCGGGCTGAAGGTCACCCTGCAGGCCCGCGAGGCTGAGGTGGTCGCCTCGATCGCCGCCCGCCACGAGAACACCATGTTCCTGCCCGGCGTGCTGCTGGACGACACGGTCATCGCCTCGGCCGACATGGCGGCTCTGGCGGCCTGCGACCTGATCCTGGCCGTGCCGCCGGCCCAGCACCTGCGCTCGGCGCTGACGGCCTTAAAGCCGCACCTGCAGCCCAGCGTCCCGGTGGTGCTGTGTTCCAAGGGCGTTGAGCAGGGCTCGCTCAAACTCATGAGCGAGGTCGCCGGCGAGGTGCTGCCGGACAATCCGATCGCCGTGCTGTCGGGTCCCAGCTTCGCCGGCGAGGTGGCGCGCGGCCTGCCCACAGCCGTCACCCTGGCCTGCGAGGACGAAGCCCTGGGCATGGCCATCGTCGAGGCCATCGCCATCCCGGCCTTCCGCCCCTATCTCGCCGCCGACGTCATCGGGGCCGAGGCCGGCGGGGCGGTCAAGAACGTGCTGGCCATCGCCTGCGGCATCGTCGAGGGCAAGGATCTGGGCCGCAGCGCCCACGCCGCCCTGATCACCCGCGGCTTCGCCGAACTGACCCGTCTGGCCGTGGCCCTCGGCGGCAAGGCCGAGACGGTGGCCGGCCTGTGCGGCCTGGGCGACCTGGTGCTCACCTGCTCCAGCCCGCAGTCGCGCAACATGAGCGTCGGCCTGGCGCTTGGGGCCGGCCAGACCCTGGAACAGGCCCTGGCCGGCAAGGTCTCGGTGGCCGAGGGCGTGGCCTCCGCCCCCGCCGTTCGCGCCCTGGCCCGCTCCCTGGGTGTCGAGACCCCGATCTGCGAAGCCGTCGCCGCCATCCTGGCCGGCGAGGTCGATGTCAACAGCGCGATCCTCGGCCTACTGTCGCGACCGCTAAAGGCTGAAGCCTAAACCACGATTGGGGACAGGCGCATGCGCCTGTCCCCAATCGGCATTCCAAAAGGACCCGCCCCATGCCGCTCTACGCCATCATCTGCAAGGACAAGCCCGGCGCGCTCGAGACCCGCCTGGCCACCCGCCCGACCCACCTGGACTATCTGAACAACAGCCCCAACCTGAAGCTGGCCGGAGCCCTGCTCGACGAGGCTGGCGGTCCGATCGGTTCGCTCATCGTGGTCGAGGCGGACGACCTGGCCGGCGCCCAGGCTCAGGCCGATGGCGACCCCTTCACCGCCGCTGGCGTTTTCGAGAGCGTCGAGGTCCATCCCTGGCGGCTGGCGGTCGGCAGCCTCTAAGCCGTCATGCCGCTCTTCGCCTTGCACTGCCTGGACCGGCCCGACGCCGCGACGTTGCGCGCCGAAATGCGGCCCGCTCATCTGGACTATGTCCGCGCCCAGGCGGCCGAGTACCGGTTCGGGGCCTATCTGTTGGACGAGGGCGGGGCGATGTGCGGCTCGCTGATGGCGGTGGAGTGCGCGGACCTCGCCGCCGCCCGGCGCTTCTCGGCCAACGACCCCTATACGTTGGCCAAGCTGTTCGCGCGGATCGACATCCACGAGTGGCCGGTGGGGATCGACGCGCCGTGAACCCCGCCCGCCCCACGTCTGGCGCCGTGCTTTGCCTGCTGGACGAGATCGCCTCGCCGGGCGCGCGGGGGTTTCGCTTTCGCGAGGGCGACGCGGTGTTCGCCGGCTTCGTGGTGCGGCGGGGCGAAGCGGTGGTCGGCTATGTCGACAGCTGCCCGCATGCCGGCTGGCCATTGGCCGGTCCGAGCGGCCGATTTCTGACTCGCGACAATGACCTGATCCTGTGCGGCGGCCACGCGGCCCTGTTTCGCATCGACGATGGCG
>JACMOF010000311.1 GCA_014378155.1 Caulobacter sp.
GAGCTGCGGCCAGTGCACCCCGTGCCGCGAAGGCACCGGCTGGATGTGGCGGGTCATGGAACGCATGGCCACTGGCGAGGCCAATCCGAAAGAGATCGACACCCTGCTGGACGTCACCACCCAGGTCGAGGGTCACACCATCTGCGCCCTCGGGGACGCGGCCGCCTGGCCGATCCAGGGCCTGTTCCGGCACTTTCGCCACGAGGTGGAAGACCGGATCGCTACCTATCGCACCGGTCGCCTGCACGTGCAGGGCGCCAGCCTGATCGCGGCGGAGTAGGGACCATGGCTGAAGAGCCCGACAATTTGGTTCTTTTGATGCTCCGAAAAATGGACGGAAAGCTCGACCGTATCGTGGAAGACGTTCAGGCCCTCAAGGTTCGCATGACCCATGTCGAAGAAGGTCTGGCCGGTGTGAACCCGCGGCTTGATCGGCTTGAGGTCCGTGTCGACCGGATCGAACAGCGTTTGGAACTTGTGGATTCGCCCTACGGCGGAGTGCGGGAATAATGGCTAAAGCCAAGGTCAACGGCGTCGAGGTCGAGTTCGAGCCCGGCATGACGGTTCTGCAGGTCGCGGAACTGGCTGGGGAAGAGATCCCGCGTTTCTGCTATCACGAGCGCCTGAGCATCGCCGGCAACTGCCGGATGTGCCTGGTCGAGGTGAAGCCCGGTCCGCCCAAGCCGCAGGCGTCGTGCGCCCTGCCGGCAGCCGAGGGCCAGGAGATCTTCACCAAGACCCCGATGGTCAAGAAGGCCCGCGAAGGGGTGATGGAGTTCCTGCTCATCAACCACCCGCTGGATTGCCCGATCTGCGACCAGGGCGGCGAGTGCGATCTGCAGGACCAGGCCATGGGCTATGGCCGCGACGACAGCCGCTATCACGAGAACAAGCGCGCGGTCGAAGAGAAGGCCATGGGCCCGCCCATCAAGACCGTGATGACCCGCTGCATCCAGTGCACGCGCTGCGTCCGCTTCATCACCGAGGTCGCCGGCTCGCCGGAGATCGGCCTGATCTCGCGCGGCGAAGACGTTGAAATCACCACCTATCTGGGCGCGGCGGTGACGTCCGAGCTTAGCGCCAATGTCATCGACCTGTGCCCGGTCGGCGCCCTGACCTCCAAGCCCTACGCCTTCGAGGCGCGGCCTTGGGAGCTCAAGAAGACCGAGAGCATCGACGTCATGGACGCCCTGGGCTCGGCTATCCGCGTCGACGCCCGTGGCAATGCCGTGCTCCGCGTGCTGCCGCGCGTCAACGAGGACGTCAACGAGGAGTGGATCTCCGACAAGACCCGCTACGCCGTCGACGGCCTGCAGCGCCAGCGTCTGGACCGTCCCTATGTCCGCGTCGCCGGCAAGCTGCAGCCCGCCAGCTGGGGCGAGGCGTTCGCCGCTGTGGCCGCGAAGATCAAGGCGACGTCGCCCGAACGCATCGGCGTCATCGCCGGCGACCTGCAGGACGCCGAGAGCCTGAAGGCGACCAAGGACCTGTTCACCGCCCTGGGCGTCAAGAACCTCGACGCCCGCCAGGACGGCCTGACCCTTGGCAATGGCCCGCGAGAGAGCTGGCTGTTCAATTCGACCATCGCCGGTATCGAGAACGCCGACGTCATCCTGCTGGTCGGCGCCAATCCCAAGGTCGAGGCGCCGGTGCTCAACACCCGCCTGCGCAAGCAGTGGATCGCCGGCAAGCTGCGCGTCGGCGTGATCGGCGAGCGCGGCGACCAGACCTATGACTACGACTATCTCGGCGCCGGCTCTCAGACCCTGTCGGGCCTGGCCGACAGCCAGTCCGACTTCGTCGCTGCCCTGAAGAACGCCCAACGCCCGGCGATCATCATCGGCCAAGGCGCCCTGACCCGCACCGACGGCGCCGCCGTGCTGAAGGCCGCCGCCGCTGTCGCCACGAGCTTCAACGTGGTGCGTGAAGGCTGGAACGGCTGGAACGTGCTGCACACCGCCGCCGCGCGCGTGGCCGGTCTGGACCTGGGTTTCGTGCCGGGCGAGGGTGGTCTGACCGCTAGCCAGATGCTCAAGCCGGGCGCGCTGGACGTTCTGTTCCTGCTGGGCGCCGACGAGTGCGAGACCGCCGCCTCGGACGCCTTCAAGATCTATCTGGGCACCCATGGCGACGCCGGCGCCCACAAGGCCGACGTCATCCTGCCAGGGGCCGCCTATACCGAGAAGAACGGCCTCTATGTGAACACCGAAGGCCGCGTCCAGATGGGCGAGCGGGCGGTGTTCCCCAAGGGCGAGGCCAAGGAAGACTGGTCGATCCTGCGGGCCCTGTCGGAGCATGTCGGGACAAAGTTGCCCTATGACAGCCTGGACCAACTGCGGACCAAGCTGTTCGCCGACCACCCGACCTTCGGCCAGATCGACTTCGCGCCGGGCTCGATCCCGACGGTGTTTGACCTCTCAAACCTGGGCGGCGACGGCGAGCTTGCGGACGCGCCGTATGAAGGCTCGATCAAGGCCTTCCACCTGACCAATCCCATCGCGCGCGCCAGCGTGACCATGGCCGAATGTGCGGCCGTGGCCTCCGGCGCCGCCAAGATCGCGGCGGAGTAAGCCGATGAGTGCTTTCTTCTCCAATCCGGCCGTGACCTGGACCCTGCTGACCACCGGCGGGATCCTGCTGGTGGTGGTCTGGGTCCTGCTGAGCCTGGCCTTCCTGCTGCTCGCCGACCGCAAGATCTGGGCCGGCGTGCAGATGCGCAAGGGTCCCAACGTGGTCGGCCCCTTCGGCCTGCTGCAGTCCTTCGCCGACTTCGGCAAGTTCGTGCTGAAGGAAATCATCATCCCGGCCGGCGCCGACAAGGTCATCTTCCTGCTGGCCCCGCTGCTGAGCCTGGTCCTGGCCTTCGTGGGCTGGGCCGTCATCCCGTTCGCGCCGGGTTGGGTGGTTTCCAACCTCAATGTCGGCATCCTGTACCTGCTGGCGATGAGCTCGCTGGGCGTCTACGGCATCATCATGGGCGGCTGGGCTTCGAACTCGAAGTACCCGTTCCTGGGCGCCCTGCGCTCGGCGGCGCAGATGGTGTCGTACGAAGTGTCGATCGGCCTGATCATCATCACGGTGATCCTGCTGGCCGGCACCATGAACCTCAGCTCCATCGTCGACCAACAGGCCGGCTGGATCTGGAACTGGAACGTGTTTGGTGGCCACGGGCTGAAGAACATCATCCTGGCCCCGGTGATGATCATCGCCATGGGCATGTTCTTCATCTCGGCCCTGGCCGAGACCAACCGCCCTCCGTTCGACCTGCCGGAAGCCGAATCCGAGCTCGTGGCCGGCTACCAGGTGGAATACAGCTCGACCCCGTACCTGCTTTTCATGGTCGCCGAATATTCCAACATCGTGCTGATGTGCGCGATGATCAGCGTGCTGTTCTTCGGCGGCTGGAACCCGGGCTTCCCCATTGGCTTTACAGCCGGCTGGCCGCCGTTCCTGGTCAATTTCCTGCTGGCTCTGGTGTTCTATTTCAAGATCGTCGTGGCTTTCTTCTTCATCGCCATGGCCAAGGCTATCGTGCCTCGCTACCGCTATGACCAACTGATGCGCCTGGGCTGGAAAGTGTTCCTGCCGATGTCGCTGGTGCTGGTGATGCTGGTCAGCGCCTGGCGCGTGTTCGGGCTGCAGACGTGATCGCCAAATCCGCCCTTCTGGTCCTCATCGGTCTTGGCTTCACCGTGGCGAGCTGCGCGACCGATGACGTGGCCTCGGCCAAGACGTCGTACTCGCTGGGCCGCGGCGTGGTCAGCTATGACCAGCTGCGCCGCGACAGCGCACAATGCGTCGCCGATGGCGGAAAGATTGAATCCAAGCAGGACGGGGGCGACCCCACCCAGCTTTCGAACTACACCTGTGTGATTTCAAAGGGTAAGCAGCGTCCATGATGATGCAACGCATTTCCCAGGCCGTGAAAGGCGTGGCGCTGCTCGACTTCGCGGGCGCCTTTGGCCTGGCCATGAAGTACATGATCGCCCCGAAGAAAACGGTGATCTATCCGAACGAACGCGGCCCGCAGTCGCCCCGGTTCCGCGGCGAGCACGCCCTGCGTCGCTATCCGTCGGGCGAAGAGCGATGCATCGCCTGCAAGCTTTGCGAAGCCGTCTGTCCCGCCCAGGCCATCACCATCGAGGCCGAACCGCGCGACGACGGCAGCCGCCGCACGACCCGCTACGACATCGACATGGTCAAGTGCATCTATTGCGGCCTGTGCCAGGAGGCCTGCCCGGTGGACGCCATCGTCGAAGGGCCGAACCTGGAGTTCGCCGTCGAGACGCGCGAAGAGCTCTACTACGACAAGGAAAAGCTGCTCGACAACGGCGATCGTTGGGAACGGTTGATCGCAAAGAATCTGGAGTTGGACGCGCCCTACCGTTAAAGGACGGGGCGCGATTCCGAAGGGAGGCGGCGGGCCATCCGGCACGGCGTTGGTTTATGGTTTTAACGGGAGCACCTGCCTTGCAGGCGATAGCTTTCTATCTGCTGGCGTTCGCGACGATAGCGGCGGGTCTTCTCGTCGTCTCGGCCAAGAATCCCGTGCACTCGGTGCTCTTCCTGATCACCGCCTTTTTCTCGGCCGCCGGCCTCTTCGTCCTGCTGGGCGCGGAGTTTTTGGCGATGCTGCTGATCGTCGTCTATGTGGGCGCGGTCGCGGTGCTGTTCCTGTTCGTCGTGATGATGCTCGACGTCGACTTTACCGCCTTGCGACAGGGCTTCGCCCAGTACCTGCCGATCGGCGGCATCGTGGCGGGCTTCCTGACGCTGGAGATGATCTTCGTCGCCGCGACCGTGGCCAGCCATGGCGCGGCCGGCAAGAACGCCACCCCGATGGCCTCGGCGCCGGGCATTCCGAACACCGAGATGATTGGCCGGGTGCTCTACACCGACTACATCTTCTTCTTCCAATTGGCGGGCCTGGTGCTGCTGGTCGCCATGATCGGCGCCATTGTCCTGACCCTGCGCCACAAGCCGGGCGTCAAGCGCCAGGACATCGGCAAGCAAATCGCTCGTACGCCCAAGACCGGGATGGAAATCGTGCAGATCAAGCCCGGCGAGGGGATCAGCGAATGATCGGCCTGTCTCATTATCTCGTCGTCGCCGCGATCCTGTTCACGATCGGCGTCTTCGGGATCTTCGTGAACCGCAAGAACATCATCGTCATCCTGATGTCGATCGAGCTGATCCTGCTGGCGGTGAACATCAACCTGGTGGCCTTCTCGGTCTATCTGCACGACGTGACGGGGCAGATCTTCGCCATGTTCGTGCTGACTGTCGCGGCGGCCGAGGCCGCCGTCGGCCTGGCCATCCTGGTCACCTTCTTCCGTAACCGCGGCGACATCGCGGTCGACGACGCCAGCGTGATGAAGGGCTGATCGCAGTGCAGACTCTCGTCACCATCCTCGTCTTCGCGCCGCTGCTCGCCGCGATCATCGCCGGCCTGTTCGGTCGCCGCATCGGCGACATCGTCTCGCAAGCTATCACCACGGGCGGCTTGCTGCTGGCCTGCGCCCTGAGCTGGTACGTGTTCAGCCAGTGGACCTGGGGACACATGGAGGCCTTCACGGTCGACCTGCTTCCCTTCATCCACGTGGGCGACTTCGTCTCCAACTGGTCGATCCGCATCGACGCCCTGTCGTGCGTGATGCTGATCGTGGTCACCACGGTCTCGGCCCTCGTGCACATCTACAGCTGGGGCTACATGGCCGAGGACCCGGACAAGCCGCGGTTCTTCGCCTATCTGTCGCTGTTCACCTTCGCGATGCTGGCGCTCGTCACCGCCGCCGACTTCATGCAGCTGTTCTTCGGCTGGGAAGGGGTGGGCCTGGCCTCGTACCTGCTGATCGGCTTCTGGTACAAGAAGCCGACCGCCAGCGCCGCCGCCATCAAGGCCTTCGTCGTCAACCGGGTGGGGGACTTCGGTTTCGCCCTAGGCATCATGACCACCTTCTGGGCCTATGGCACGATCCAGTTCCACGAACTGTTCCCGATGATCGCCGCCAGCGCCTCGCGTAGCTGGGAGTTCGCGGGCCACAGCTTCCCGCTCGTCGATATCGCCTGCTTCCTGCTGTTCATCGGCGCGATGGGCAAGTCGGTGAAGGTCTTCCTGCACACATGGATGCCGGACGCCATGGTAGGTGCGTGACC
>JACMOF010000312.1 GCA_014378155.1 Caulobacter sp.
CCCGCAGATCGCCATGCGCGCCGACCAGGTGGCCTCGTCCGGCGCCTTCGGAGCCGTCCCGCTGTTCGCCGGCACCTTCCTCGTGATGATGATCGCCATGCTGGTGGCCGCGCCGATCGGCCTCTACTCGGCGATCTACCTGTCGGAATACGCCAATCGCGGCCTGCGCTCGACGATCAAGCCGCTGCTGGAGATCCTCGCCGGCGTGCCGACCGTGGTCTACGGCTTCTTCGCCGCCCTGACCGTGGGTCCGCTGTTCCGCGCCTTCTTCAACGGCATCGGCGCCAGCATCGCCGGCGGTCCGATGGATGGCCTGGCCCAGTACCTGATGCAGGTTCAGAACCAGATGGCCCTGGTGGCCGGGGTGGTGATGGGCATCATGCTGATCCCCTTTGTCTCCTCCCTCTCGGACGACATCATCAATTCGGTGCCCCAGTCGCTTCGCGACGGCAGCTACGCCATGGGTGCGACCAAGTCCGAGACCGTCAAGCGGGTGGTCCTGCCCGCCGCCCTGCCCGGGATCATGGCCGCCATGCTGCTGGCCGTGTCGCGCGCTGTCGGCGAGACCATGATCGTCACCATGGCCGCCGGCCTGCAGGCCAAGCTGACCGCCAATCCGCTGGACACCGTCACCACCGTGACCGTTCAGATCGTCACCTTGCTGACCGGCGACCAGGAGTTCGACAGTCCGAAAACCCTGTCGGCCTTCGGTCTGGGTCTGACCCTGTTCGTGGTCACCCTCTGCCTGAACATCATCGCCCTGCGCATCGTCCAGAAGTACCGGGAACAATATGACTGACGCAGTTATCTCCCCCGGCGCGCCAGCCCCCCGGGCGGTCTCACTCTCTGCGCGCGACGCGCTGCTGAAGAAACGCCACCGCTCGGAAACCATCTTCCGCGTCCAGGGCATCGCGGCGATCGTCATCGCCATGATCTTCCTGGTGGTGCTGGTCGGCCGGATCGTGGCCCAGGGCTATTCCACCTTCGAGACCCACACCCTGACGGTGCCGGTCTATCTGAACGCCGAGCGCATCGACGTGAATGCGCTGGAAGGCGTCAACTACGACTACATCGTCGCCGAGGCGATGATGAAGAAGCTGGGCGTGCAGGACGACGACCTGGGCATGACGTCGGGCAAGATCATGGCCCTGACCTCGCGCGACTTCGGCAACCAGCTGCTGCAGATGGTCAGGAAGGATCATTCGCTGATCGGCAAGACGGTCAATGTGACCGGCTCGGTCAAGGCCGACGCCGACCTCTACTACAAGGGCGAGATCAAGCGTTCGACCGCCGAAGGCGACCGCAAGCTCGACAACCAACAGCTGGACTGGCTGGACCGCCTGAAGAACGACGGCACGGTCAAGACCGGCTTCAACACCAAGTTCTTCACCAATTCCGACTCCACCGAGCCTGAACAGGCCGGGGTCTGGGGGGCGGTGATTGGCTCGGCCATGATGCTGGTGATCACCGCGATGATCGCCATCCCGGTGGGCGTGATGGCGGCGGTCTATCTCGAGGAATTCGCGCCCAAAAACCGTTGGACCGACGTCATCGAGGTCAACATCAACAACCTGGCCGCCGTGCCGTCGATCGTCTACGGCCTGCTGGGCCTGGCCCTGTTCATCAACTGGCTGCACGTGCCGCGGGGTTCGCCGCTGGTCGGCGGCCTGGTGATGGCTCTGATGGCCCTGCCGACCGTGATCATCGCCACCCGCTCCTCGCTGAAGGCTGTGCCGCCCTCGATCCGCGAAGCCGCCCTTGGCGTCGGCGCCTCCAAGGCCCAGACCGTCTTCCACCATGTGCTGCCGCTGGCCATGCCCGGCGTGATGACCGGCGCCATTCTGTCGCTGGCCCATGCCCTGGGCGAGACCGCGCCGCTGCTGATGATCGGCATGGTCGCCTTCGTGCCCGGCGCGCCGGAGAACTTCACCAGCTCGGCCACAGTCCTGCCAGTGCAGGTCTATATCTGGGAGAACGCTTCGGAGCGCGCCTTCCACGAACGCACCGCTGCGGCGATCATCGTGCTGCTGGTGTTCATGATCGTCATGAACGCCGCCGCCGTGATCCTGCGTCGCCGCTTCGAACGCCGGTGGTAGCTTCCATGACCTTGAACCCTCTCGCCTTTCCCCTTTCCAAGGGCCACGCCATGCCGACCGAAAACCGCGACGACACCCTTGCCGCTTCCCAGGCTCAAGGCGGGGCGTCGAGCTTGGCCTCGGTGATCCCCACCGGCCCCGGCAATGCGATGAGCAGCGACTTCAAGATCCGGGCCCGCGACGTCAATGTCTTCTACGGCGACAAGCAGGCGCTGTTCGACGTCAGCCTCGACGTGCCGGCCAAGTCGGTCACCGCCTTCATCGGCCCGTCGGGCTGCGGTAAGTCGACCTTCCTGCGCTGCATCAACCGGATGAACGACACCATCCCGTCGGCCAGGGTCACCGGCTCGATCGAGATCGACGGCAATGACGTCAACGCCAAGAGCGTCGATCCGGTGGTGCTGCGCTCGCGGGTCGGCATGGTCTTCCAGAAGCCCAACCCCTTCCCCAAGACGATCTTCGAGAACGTCGCCTACGGTCCCAGGATTCACGGCCTGGCCACGAGCAAGGCCGAGCTGGAAGCCATCGTCGAGGCCAGCCTGAAGAAGGCGGGTCTGTGGGCCGAGGTCTCCGACCGCCTGCACCAGGCCGGCACCGGCCTGTCGGGCGGTCAGCAGCAGCGCCTGGTCATCGCCCGGGCCATCGCCGTGTCGCCGGAAGTGATCTTGATGGACGAGCCCTGCTCGGCCCTGGACCCGATCGCCACCGCCCGCATCGAGGAACTGATCGACGACCTGCGCAACCAGTTCTGCATCGTCATTGTCACCCACTCGATGGCCCAGGCCGCTCGCGTGTCGCAGAAGACGGCCTTCTTCCACCTGGGCAAGCTGGTCGAGAGCGGTCCGACCGAGGAGATGTTCACCAATCCTCGTGACACCCGCACGCAAGATTACATCACCGGCCGCTTCGGCTGACCGGAGGACGCATCCCATGACCGAACATACCGTCAAGTCCTACGGCGAAGAGCTGAACCACCTCACGGCCGAGGTCACCCGCATGGGCGGCTTGGCCGAGGCCCAGGTGGCCGACGCCATCGACTGCATCGCCCGCCGCGACGGCCCCCTGGCCCAGCAGGTGGTGGCCCGCGACGAGCGGCTCGACATCCTGCAGGCCGAGATCGAGCGCAAGGCCTTCAAGCTGATCGCCCTGCGCCAGCCGATGGCCGTGGACCTGCGCCACGCCGTCGCCGCCCTGAAGATCTCGATGAGCCTTGAGCGTTGCGGCGACATGGCCAAGAACATCGGCAAGCGCGCCCTGATCCTCACCGAAGCCGACCCGATGACCGCCCTGACCCGCTCGATCGAGCGCATGGGCCAC
>JACMOF010000313.1 GCA_014378155.1 Caulobacter sp.
GTCCTGGGGGATGGCCATCTGGCCGCCTTTCAGGGCGGCGAGGCCGTCGGTCCGCGCCGGGTCGCCGCAGCCCTGGCCCATGACGACCAAGGGCCACGCCCGCCGCAGAGCGCGCCGCATGTCGGCTATCAGAAGATGCAGGGCGGCAGCATCCAGGTGATGGCCGACGCCGGGCCGCCGGCCAAGGGCGTGCTCAGCGTCGCGGCCTGCGCCCAGCCGGCCGCCATAGAGATCGTCTGCGGCAAGGACCGGCTGATCACCAGCTGCGGCTGGAGCCCGGAGGCCGCCGGCGCCAACGCCTTTCGCCTCTCGGACGCGGCCTCGACCCTGTCGGTGGGCGACGGCTCGGCCGGACGCCCCCTGGCGGGCTGGCGGGCTGGCGCGCTGGGCCCCTGGCTGATCGACGGCGCGGCCGACGTCGAGGTCAAGCGCCACGACGTGGCCGACACCGGCGTCTGGCTGGACATTGTCCACGATGGTTGGAAACGCCTGGGCCTGACCCATGCCCGCCGCCTGTTCCTTGACCTCAAGGCTGACGAACTGCGCGGCGAGGACAGCCTGCTGCCGATCGTCTCTGGCGGCGAGGACGGCCCGCGCCGCTATCTGCCGTTCATGATCAGCTTCCACCTCCATCCCGACGCCCGCGCCTCCCTGGCCCGTGACGGCAAGAGCGTGCTGATCAAGGGTCAGTCCAATGTGGGCTGGTGGCTGCGCAACGACGCGGTAGAGGTGGCCATCGCGCCGTCCGCCCATTTCGATCATGGCCACGCCCGACGGGCCGGGACGATCGTCCTAAAGAGCCAGGTCCGGCCCGAAAAGGGCGCCAAGATCCGTTGGAAGTTGGCTCGAGCGGCGGACCACTGATCGCGCCCAACCCGCACGACGCGACTTTGCAATAGACGCACGAGACCGCACTCACCGTCATCCACGAAAACTTCGAGTGTTCTATTAAGCGGCAGCGTTAGGCGGCACTTAGCCGAGAAGATCAGCAATTCATTTTTATGGCGCTTCGAAGCCGCATGATGGTTCGAAGAGTCGGCGGCGTGGCTCAACCCTGCAAGTCATCAAGAAAACTTGAGGGGCACTCACCAATGTTTCGTACCAAACGAGCTTTGCTCGCCAGCTTGTCTATGGCCGCGCTATCCTTCGGCGTCGCGCAGGTCGCCATGGCGGCCGAAAGCCCGCCCACGCCCGACAATGACACCGTCGAGGCCGTCATCGTCACCGGCACCCGGGTTTCCGGCCTGAAGGCCGTCGACAGCGCCGCGCCGATCCAGGTGCTGGACTCCCTCGCCCTGAAGGGCGCCGGCAAGCCCGACCTGATGTCGGCCCTGGCCCAGGCGATCCCATCGTTCAACGCCCAGGCCTTTGGCGGCGACACTGCGGCCCTGACGCTGTCGGCCCGTCTGCGCGGCCTGAGCTCCAATCACACCCTGGTGCTGATCAACGGCAAGCGTCGGCACGGTACGGCCAACCTCGCGGTTCTCGGCGGACCCTACCAGGGCGGCGCCGCGGCCGACCTGAACTTCATCCCGCTATCGGCCATCGACCACATCGAAGTGCTGCAGGACGGGGCCGCCGCCCAGTACGGCACCGACGCCATCGCCGGGGTGGTCAACATCATTCTCAAGAAGAGCGCTTCGGGCGGCTCGCTCGACGTCACGGGTGGCAAGTACAGCGCGGGCGACGGGGAGACGGGCAATGTCTCGGCCAATATCGGCCTGGCGCCGTTCTCCGACGCCTATCTGAACATAACGGCCGAGACCCGGTATCACGGTCTCAGCGACTGGGGCGGCGACGACCAGCGGGTGATCCGCGGCGCCACCGCCGCCAACGGCTGGGCCGCCAGCTTGGCGGGATATCCGCACACCAACAAGATCTCGGGCGACGCCCGCTATCAGCTGACGACCTTCGCCTTCAACAGCGGCGTCGAGATCGGCGACGTGAACCTCTATTCGTTCGGCACCTACGGCCACAAATACGCCGGCGCCTATGAGAACTTCCGCAAGCCTAGCCGCCTGCCACAACTCTATCCGCTGGGCTTCAACCCGATGGAGACCATCAAGGAGGAAGACTACGCCTTGACGGTTGGCGCGGAGGGCAAGCTGTTCGGCGATTGGAACTGGGACCTGTCCACCACCTACGGCCGCGACTTCGCCGCCATCAACGTCACCAACTCTGTCAACAAGGACCTCTATCTGGCGGCCGCCACGGTGCCGGGCCATGGCTCGACCCAGTCGGCCTTCCACGCCGGCGCCTTCCTCTCCACCCAGTGGACCACCACCCTGGATCTGAGCCGAGGGTTCGACATCGGCATGGCCGGTCCGCTGAACGTCGCCTTTGGCGCCGAGCAGCGGCACGAGACCTACAAGATCAAGGCGGGGGAGTATTCCTCGCGCTATAACGGCGGTTCGCAGTCCTATCCGGGCTTCTCGCTGACCGACGCCGGCGAACACGAACGCGACAACGAGGCGGTCTATGTCGATTTCGCGCTGAAGCCGGTCGAGGCCCTCCAGTTGGACGCCGCCGCCCGCTACGAACACTTCAGCGACTTCGGCGACACCACGGTCGGCAAGCTGACCGGCCGCTACGATTTCACCGACGCCTTCGCCCTGCGCGGCACCGCCAGCACGGGCTTCCGCGCCCCGACCCTGGCCGAAGAGAACTACTCGGCCACCAATGTCGGCCCGACCTCGGCGTTCGTGCAGCTGGCGCCGAACTCCATCGGCGCCAAGCTGGTGGGCGTCACTGGCCTCAAGCCCGAGAAATCGACCAACTACAGCGTCGGTTTCGTGGCCCACCCGATCTCGCGCATGACCGCTACGATTGACGCCTATCAGATCGAGATCAAAGATCGCATCGCTGGCAGCGGCTCGCTGTACGGGGCCGGCGGGGCGCACAACTACGCGGCCGTGTCCGCCGCCATCGCCGCCAACGGCAATTCGATCTCCGACGACGCCACCGACATCGGCATCAACATCTTCACCAACGGCCTGGACACCCGGACCCGCGGCGTCGAGGCAGTGCTGAGCTATTCCAGCGACTTCGACACCTATGGCCATGTCGAGTGGAGCCTGGCGGGCAACTACAACAAGACCGAGGTCACCAAGATCGCGCCCGCGCCCACCCAACTGGCGGGCGCATCATTCTACGACAAGGCCGCGATCTCCGATCTTGAGACCGCTTCACCGGAGTACAAGATCTCGGGCGGAGCGCTCTACTCGCACGGCCCAATCACCGTCAACCTGCACGAGACGCTGTACGGAAAGTCCACCGAATACGCCACCTATGATGGCGGCAAGTACTGGCTGGAAAAGGTCGATTCCGCTTTCATCACCGACCTTGAAGTCTCCTGGAAAGTCATGCCGCAGTTCAAGGTCTCGGCCGGCGCCAACAACCTGTTCGACAAGAAGCCGGACAGGAAGAGCGCCGACGAACTCGACGACGAAGCCAATAACGGCAATGGAGCGCAGGACATCTATCCGAGCTTCTCGCCGTACGGCCTGAACGGCGGCTACTACTACGGCAAGTTCGCCTACACGTTCTAAGGACACGGCGGCCGGCGTTCGCCTTCGGGCGGACGTCGGCTGACGCCGGAAATTGAAGCCTCTTACGGCCCGAGTTGTCACGGCGATGCTTCGCATCTTCAGGCCGTTGTTGACTCCCCCGCCTCCCTCCGTATTTTCGCGCCGTTCGCGTGACTGGCGCTAGTGATGGGCAACCATCGGGGAGCACGAACCTCATCCGCCGCGCGCCTGGGCTCCCTTTCGTCTTCCCATAGACCCGGAGCTCCGCCGTGCCCGCCGCCCCCGACTATCCGTCCGCCCCCGATCTCGTCGCCCCCAGGCGCGCCCTGCTGTCGGTTTCCGACAAGACCGGTTTGGTCGAGGCCGCCCAGGTGCTACACGCGGCCGGGGTGGAGTTGGTCTCGACCGGCGGCACCAAGGCGGCGATCGCGGCGGCCGGCATCCCCGTCAAGGACGTCTCCGACCTCACGGGCTTCCCGGAGATGATGGACGGCCGGGTCAAGACCCTGCACCCAGTGGTGCACGGCGGACTATTGGGCGTTCGTGACGCTCCCGAACACGCCCAGGCCATGGCCGACCACGGCATTGGCGGCATCGATATCCTGTATGTGAACCTCTATCCGTTCGAGGCCACGGTCGCCAAGGGCGGCAGCTACGCCGAATGCGTCGAGAACATCGACATCGGCGGCCCGGCCATGATCCGCTCGGCGGCCAAGAACCACGGCTATGTCGCCGTCTGCACCGATCCGTCGGACCTCTCCGAAGTGCTGGAGGCCCTGAAGGCCGGTGGCACGACCCTGGCCCTGCGCCAGACCCTGGCGGCCCGCGCCTACGCCCGCACTGCGGCCTATGACGCGGCGATCTCCACCTGGTTCGCGGCGCGACTTGGTCAGGACTTCCCGGGCCGCAAGACCATCGCCGGCGCGCTGCGCCAGGTGATGCGCTACGGCGAGAACCCGCACCAGAAAGCCGCCTTCTACACCTTCCCCAGCCCCCGCGTCGGCGTGGCCACCGCAACCCAGTTGCAGGGCAAGGACCTCAGCTACAACAACATCAACGACACGGACGCCGCCTTCGAGCTGATCGCCGAGTTTGACCCGGCCCAAGGCCCGGCCGTGGCGATCATCAAGCATGCCAACCCCTGCGGCGTGGCGGTAGGCGGCAGCCAGCGCGAGGCCTACGAACGCGCCTTGGCCTGCGACCCCACCTCGGCCTTCGGCGGCATCGTCGCGGTCAACAGCCGCCTGACCCGCGAAGCCGCCCTGCAGATGGTCGAGATCTTCACCGAGGTAGTGATCGCCCCCGAGGCGGATGACGACGCCGTCGCCGTGTTCGCCGCCAAGAAGAACCTGCGTCTGCTGATCACCGGCGGCCTGCCCGACGCCCTGTCCACCGGCGACACTTTCAAGTCGGTGGCCGGGGGCTTCCTGGTCCAGTCTCGCGACGACGCCCGGATCACCGCCAGCGACCTGAAGATCGTCACGAAGCGTCAGCCGACCGCCGAGGAGGTGGCCGACATGCTGTTCGCGTTCACCGTGGGAAAGCACGTCAAGTCCAACGCCATCGTCTATGCCCGCGCCGGCCAGACCCTGGGCGTTGGCGCTGGCCAAATGAACCGCAAGGACTCGGCCCGGATCGCCGCCCTGCGCGCCGCCGACTTCGGCTTGGACCTCAGGGGCTGCGCCTGCGCTTCGGAAGCCTTCTTCCCGTTCGCCGACGGCCTGATCCAGGCGGCCGAAGCCGGCGCCACCGCGATCATCCAGCCAGGCGGGTCGATGCGGGATCCGGAAGTGATCGAGGCGGCCGACAAGCTGGGCCTTACGATGGCCTTCACCGGCGTGCGAGTGTTCCGCCACTAGTCCGGAGAGATCGCATGCTCAGCGCGACATGGGGCGCCAAGGTCGCCGAGGCCTCGAAAGTGTTCAAACCGGCCGGGCCCGGCCCGTTCCCGGTGGCGCTGATCCTGCACGGCTGCGGGGGCAAGACGCCTTTCCTGGAGGACTACGCCAAGGTCGCAGTCAAGGCCGGCTATGCGGCGGTGGTCGTCGATTCCTTCAAGCCGCGCGGCATGTCCACACTGGACGCCAAGCTGTTCGTCTGCACGGGCATGGCGGTGCAGGGTCTGAAGCGCTCGGCCGACCTGTTCGCCATGCTGGCCTGGCTGGAGGGTCAGCGCTGGGCAGACCACCGCAAGGTGTTCCTGGCCGGCTGGAGCCACGGCGCCTGGGCGATCATGGACGGCTACGCCATCGGCATGAACGCCGCCCGCGCCACGGGTCTTGCCGACGCCGACCCGATGCGGCTGCGGACCCAGGTGAAGGGCGCGCTGCTCGTCTATCCCTACGCCAGCTACCCATCCCTGACCTCCAGCCGGGGCGGGGGGACCTATGGCCCCAAGGTGTTCTCGGTGGTCGGCGGCAAGGACCAGGTGGTGGGCTGGAAACATCCGCAAAAGGCGCTGGAGCGGCTGAAGCGCGACGGGCTTTCGGTGGACACGGTGTTCTATCCCGACGCCACCCACGCCTTTGACGACGACCGCGCCAACGACCCGCGCGCCAGATACCGCCCCGACCTGTTCGCCCAGACGCGGGACTATTTCGCCAAGGCCCTGAACGCGGTCTAGGCGGCGGCCACCATGGTCGGCGCGTCTCGCCTGAGCGGCATCGGTCCGCGATAGACCAGCCGCCACAGCCACTCCAACGGCCCCAGGGTGAAACGTGCCATCCACCAGCGCGACCACAGGATCTGGGCGATCCAGATCGCTATCACCGCACAGGCCAGGACCGGGCGATCGACCTTGCCGTACAGGGTCGGGCCGCGTCCGCCGTAGAACAGCACGGTCATGATCGCTGACTGGGCCAGATAGTTGGTAAAGGCCA
>JACMOF010000314.1 GCA_014378155.1 Caulobacter sp.
CGACTACGACAACAAATGGACCATGGCCCTGGCCAAGACCGGCATAACCGCCGACCAGCTGTCAGCCCAGGCGGGGCGGGCGTAAGTCCAAGGTCCTCCCCCTGTGGGGGAGGCGATCGCAAAGCGATCGGTGGGGGGCGTTTTAGGCCCCTTCATCCTGCAAGAAGAGGGACCTGTCGCTCCCCCCCTCCGCCGGCTACGCCGACACCTCCCCCACGGAGGGGAGCACTTAACCCCGCGCCTTCACCGGCGCCGCGCCGTCCACATAGGCCTCGTTCAGATAGACCTCGGCCTCCTGCGGCGACAGGGCCGGGGCGTAGCCGAAGCCCTGGCCGTAGTCGCAGCCCAGGGCCTGAAGCGCGCGCGCCATCTCGGCGTTCTCGACGCCTTCGGCCACGACTTCCAGCTCCAGGTCCTGGCCCAGCTTGATCACCGAGCGGACGATCTTGGCCGAGCCGGCGTTGCTGCCCATGGTGCGGACGAAATAGCGGTCCACCTTCAGCGTGTCGAACGGCAGGCGGGTGAGGTATTGCAGCGACGAGAAGCCGGTGCCGAAGTCGTCGAGCGCCAGGCCGGCGCCGGCGTCGCGCAGGCTGCGCAGGATCATGGCGGCCCGCTCGGGGTCGCGCATGATGTCGCTCTCGGTGACTTCCAGCTTCAGGGCGCCGCGCGGCAGGTTGTGTTCCTTCAGCACCTGGCGGACGTCGTGCACCAGGCCCGGACGGTCAATCTCGCCAGTCGACAGATTGACGCTGACGGTCAGGGCGCCGACCGCCGGATGGGTGTCGCGCCAGGCGGCCAGCTGGCGGGCCGAGGTGCGCATCATGTGCTCCCCCAGCTCGCTCATCAGGCCCATTTCCTCGATCAGCGGGAGGAACTCGTCGGGCGGCAGCATGCCCCGGCGCGGATGGATCCAGCGGGCCAGGGCCTCGAAGCCCGACAGGGCGCCGGTCGACAGGCGCACCACGGGCTGGAAATAGGGACGGATCTCGCCACGGGCGATGGCGCCGCGCAGGTCGGCCTCCAGGGCCAGTCGCGACAGGCCGTCGGTCTCCATAGAGCGACCATAGGCGGCGGCCCCGCCACGTCCGCCCGAAGCGGCGGCCTCGACGGCCAGCTCGGCGCGGCGCAGCAGTTCGGCCGCTTCGGGGGCGTCCTCGCCGCCCTCGGCCGACACGGCCCCGATCGACAGGGTGGGGTGGGTGTCGAAGCCGGCCACCCGCAAAGGCTGCTCCAGGGCGGTGCGCAGCAACTCGGCGGGCTCGAAGCCGGTTGGATCGCACAGCACCGCGAACTCGTCCTCGCCGATCCGGCCCAGGATCGAACAGGTCGGGAAGGCGGCGGCCAGGCGTGAGCCCAGGGCGGCCAAGACAAGGTCGGCGCGCTCGTGGCCCAAAGCCTCGTTCAGACGGCGCAGGCGATCGACGTCGGCCACCACCAACTCGTAGGCGCCCGGCTTGGACAGGCGCTCGCGGGCCTGGACGATGAAGCTCTTGCGGTCCAGCAGGCCGGTCAGGCTGTCGCGTTCGGAGGCGGCGAACTTGACCTCCGGGGCGATGACGCCGGCGGCGCGCACCCCGTCCTCCAACCACTGGCCACGCCAGATGCAGACCTCGCCGCCCCGCATGCGCAGGCGGGCCACGATCTCGCTGCCCGGCTCGCGAACCTTGAGGATGTCTTCGGCCTGGGCGCGATCCTGCGGCAGGGTCAGGGCCCGGAAGGCGGCGGAGGAGCAGTCCGGCGCCAGCGGACCCAGGCCCAGGGCCCGCGCCGCGCCATTGACCCGCAGCCGGTCAAGCCCGGGCTCCCAGAGCCACAGGGCGACCTCGGCGGCGCCAAGGGCCTCGAGCATGGCCGTGGCGTCCCAAACGCGGCGCTGACTGATCTTGAACGACATGCCCTATCCCAGCGTCCGGGGCTCGCTAGGAATCCCTCCCCGAAAGGTAGACCGGCCTAAACGGCCGGAGGGGGCGCGACCATCCCGAACAGACGATGATCTCGCCATTCGCCGTTAATTTTCAGATAAGCAGGCGCATATCCCTCTTCCAGGAAACCGGATTTCAGCAGGACCGAGGCCGAGGCGGCGTTGTCCGGCATGCAGGCCGCTTCCAGGCGATGGAGCCCCATCTCGCCGAACGCGAAGCCCACGGCGGTCCCAACCCCGTCCAGCATGTAGCCCCGCCGGGCGTAGGGCTGGCCGATCCAGTAGCCCAACACCGCGCTCTGGGCGACGCCGCGACGGATATGGAACAGCCGCACCCCGCCGATCAGCGTCGCATCGTCGCGGCGGAACAGGAAGAACGGAAAGGCCTCGCCGGTCTCCAGTTCGCGGGCATAGGCCCCTAGCCGGTTGCGAAAGGCGGCGCGGGTCAGGTCGTCCTTCGGCCAGGTCGGCTCCCACGGCTCGAGGAAGGCCGCCGACTGGGTCCGCAGCGCCGACCAGGCCTTGTAGTCCGACAGGCGCGGCAGGCGCAGGAACACCTTGTCGCCTTCGAGGCGTGGGCCGGGATCGGTCTGGAAAAGGCGAAGAAAGGCGGACAAGCGTGGGTTCTCGTTGAGCGGGCGCATTTTCGAGGGTCAACGCGCCGGAGGCAAGAGGGGCGCAGTCGTGCAAAAGTTATCCACAGGCTGACGGGGTCGAAACCCGGTCCCCGTTTGGGGACAGGCCCATGGGCCTGTCCCCAGCCGTCGCACCGCGCTCTATCCCCATGACTGGGGGGGATGAACCTAAGCGAATCCAGTAGCTTAAACAAAAACGCAGGTTTCCGATGCTCACCCCTCCGGGCCGGCCGCATCATGGGGCCATGACCCAAACCGACATCCCCGCCTGGCGCGACGCCCTGCAACTCAAGCTCATGGCCGCCCTCGACGCCGCCTGGGCGATCCTCGACTCCAGCGACGAACCGGCGGAAATCCGCCGGGTGCGCGACCGGGTCAAGGCCCTGGGCGCGCCGGCCCCCCTGCCCCGCAAGGTGGCGCCGGTCCGGCCGAAGCCCCGCG
>JACMOF010000035.1 GCA_014378155.1 Caulobacter sp.
ACGTCGGGATGGGCGTCTTCAACCGCCGCCTTGACGGCGTCGGCGGGGATGTGGCCGTCCTTACGGCCCAGGTGGACGATCACCCGGCAAGTCAGCGGCAAGGCGGCCTTGGCGGCGACCATGCTGCCGTAATAGCTCGACCCTGCGGCCAGGCCCGTCAGCTTGCTCGCCGCCAGCCAGACCAGCGAGCCACCCAGGCAATAGCCGACCGCGAAGACCGGGCCGCGCTGGGCCAGGTCGTCGATACAGGCCTGGATGTCCGACAGCATCTTCTCCAGGCCGATGGACTGGACGTGGCCGATCCCGATCGGGAAGGCCGCCGGCTCATGCTCGGCAACGTAACCGGGTTCCGCGCGGTCGAAGATCGACGGCGCGAGCACTTCGAAGCCCAAGGCCGACCAGCGCGCCACGTCGGCCAGCACATATTCGTCCAAGCCGAAGATCTCCTGGATCACTACGATCCCGCCCTTCCGCGGCCCCTGCGGCGCGGCCTGGGCGGCGGTGAAGGCGAAGCCGTCGAGAGCTGAGGTGAAGGTGACGGTGTCGGTCATGGGACGCTCAAGCGAAGGGTTGATACGGAAACAGCCGGGTGTGAGCCCGGCCGTTGGTGGTTCTAGACGTTGAACCTAAAGTGCATCACATCGCCGTCCTTGACGATGTAGTCCTTGCCCTCGGCCTTCATCTTGCCGGCCTCCTTGGCGCCGTTTTCGCCGCCCAGGGCGACGAAGTCTTCGTAGGCGATGGTCTCGGCGCGAATGTAGCCCTTCTCGAAGTCGGTGTGGATGACGCCGGCCGCCTGGGGGCCGGTATCGCCCACATGGATGGTCCAGGCGCGGGCTTCCTTGGGGCCGACCGTGAAATAGGTCTGCAGGTCCAGCAGGGTGTAGGCCTCGCGGATCAGGCGGGTGAGGCCCGGCTCCTCCAGGCCCAGGGTCTCCAGGAACTCGGCCCGTTCATCGGCGTCGAGCAGGGCGATCTCGCTTTCGATCTGGGCCGAGATCACCACCGACTTGGCGTTGTCCTGGGCGGCGCGGGTGGCCACCAGGTCGGAATAGCCATTGCCCTTGTCGGCGCTGCCTTCATCGACATTGCAGACATAGAGGGCCGGCAGGGCGGTCAGCAGTTGCAGCATGTGCCAGGCCTTCTGGTCGTCCTCGTCGATCGTGGCGGCGCGAGCCGGCCGGCCGGCCCGCAGCAGGTCCAGGGCGATGGTCGCCAGGCGCAGGGTGTTGGCGCTTTCCTTGTCGGCGCCGACCTTGGCGCGCTTCTCCAGGGCGGGAACGCGCTTTTCCAGGCTCTCCAGGTCGGCCAGCATCAGCTCCATCTCGACGATCTCGAGATCGCTGAGCGGGTCGATGCGGCCCTCCACATGGACGATGTCGCCGTCCTCGAAGCAGCGGGCGACGAAGGCCACGGCGTCGCAGTCGCGGATATTGGCCAGGAACTGGTTGCCCAGGCCTTCGCCCTTGCTCGCGCCGCGCACCAGGCCGGCGATATCGACGAAGGTGATCCGGGCCGGGATGATCTCCTTGGAGCCGGCGATCTTGGCCAAGGCGTCCAGGCGCGGCTCCGGCACCGCCACTTCGCCGGTGTTGGGCTCGATCGTGCAGAACGGATAGTTGGCGGCCTGGGCCTGGGCGGTTTGCGTCAAGGCGTTGAACAGGGTGGACTTGCCGACATTGGGCAGGCCGACGATGGCGACTTTAAGGGCCATGGATCTCTCGTGAATTTCGTTGGCGCGCGCTTAGCACGGATCGGCGGGGAAGTCCCCTTCGGTGCGTGAGGCTCCATCCACTTGGCACCGCGAAGCGGTCAGGTCGGGGCAAGGGGGTGTCTCTTGCTGGTCCACGACGCGCCCAGTTCGAGGTGGGCGAGCGCGCCGGTCTCGAACACAAGGCTTGCGAGTGTTACTCTGTATGTCGGCGGGCGTGTGATGATTTGGCGCCGGCGGAAGAAGACGCCGCAGAGGTAGCTTGAGCGTCTTAAAAAGTTCTGTCAAAATTCCGACATAATAAAACGTCGAGCAAATTATTTGGTCGAAACATGACGCGGGCCGATTTTAGTGATTAGATACTTTTCACCGCTTCACCGCCATTCCGGGCGAGCGACCCGGCCCGGGTATCCGATGAGTCAGGGCCTAGCTTCCACCTACACCTATGTCGCTTCCAGTCTCGATGGGCGGGCGTCTTTCCTTGACCTGAAGGTCATGGCAGACTCCGACGAGATGACCCGCCACGCCCAACGGCTGTTGGCCGATCATCGCAGCTGCGACAAGGTCGAGGTCTGGGCTGACAGCGTCTGCGTGGCCGTGGTGGCGCGCTAGCCGGATGACGCGACCGCGCCATCCGGCTGGCGCTCTCAACCCAGAGCATTTTTCGAACGAAGTGGTTCCGGTTCGCGCGAAGAAAAATGCGTCAAAACAGAAGATTAGAGCTCACGGCCTGACGCAGTCAGGTCGGGAAATGCTCTAACCCTTGTCGACGACGTGGGTGGTCGGGCGGTCGTCGCCGGCCGACAGCTCCTCGTGCCACTGCCCCTTGGCGTCCTCGTAGACGATGCCCGTATCGTTCTCGTCGGTGAGTTGTTGTTCACTGGCCACGCGTTGGGCGGTTTTCAGGGCCGCCTCGTGGGTCGGGAAGGTCTCGGAGAACACGTCGCCCAACTTGTAGGCCC
>JACMOF010000315.1 GCA_014378155.1 Caulobacter sp.
AGGGCGATGGCCAGCCAGGTGACCCGCAGGTTGGCCGGCTCGCCCGCCAGCAGCTGGGCGGCGCCGCTTCGAGGACCTTCAAATCCGGTCCCGCAGCGCGTACCAGCTCAGCCCGGCCACCGTCAGGGGCCACCGCAGCAGACGTCCGCCCGGAAACGGCGGCGTCGGCAGCTTCGCCAGCAGGTCCACGCCAGACGGATCCCCCAGCGCCGCATCCGCCAGCAGCTTACCGAACCAAGGGGCCAGCATCACCCCTTGCCCCGAATAGCCGGCGGCCACCCTCACCCCCGGCGCCAATTGGCGCACGTAAGGCGCGCGGTGGACGGTGATGCCCAGGGTCCCACCCCAGGCATAGTCCACCTTCACGTCCGCCAGGTCCGGATAGACCTTCAGCATATGCCGCCGCACGAAGGCTTTCAGATCGGACGGGAAGCCGGGGCTGTAGTTTTCGCCGCCGCCGAAGATCAGCCGGCCGTCGGGGCTCTTGCGGAAATAGCTGACGACGAAGCGGCTGTCGGCGACCGCGGCGTTCGACCGGATGATCGTGTCAGCCCGCGCGCCCAACGGCTCGGTGGCCAGGATGAAGTTGTTGATCGGCATGACCCGCGCCATCGCCGCGCCGCCGGCCAGGCCGTCCAGATAACCGTCGCCGGTCAAGATCAGTTGGTCACAAGTGACCCGGCCGGTCGGGGTCTCGACCACGATCGCCCCGCCTTCGCGCCGCCAGGCTGTGGCGCGGGTCTGCTCATGGATCACCGCGCCGGCCGACATCGCCGCCCGCGCCAGGCCCAACGCCAGGTTCAGCGGATGCAGGTGGCCGCCGCCATGGTCGATGAAGCCCCCGTGGTAGACCTCGGTCCCCAGTTCGGCCGCCAGGTCCGGCGCGTCGATCATGGCCAGTTGGTCATAGCCATAGCGCTTGCGCAGGAAGGCGATGTGGGCTGCGTCCTGCGCCTCGCCGCCCTTGCGGTGGCGGGCGTGGATCATGCCCGGCGTGAAGTCACAGGCGATCTGGTGGGTGGCGATCAGGGCCAGCAGGTGGGCGCGGGCGTCCTGGCTCATCCGCCATAGGCCCAGGGCGTCGTCGCGGCCAACCGTCTTCTCCAGCCAGGCCTGGTCGTTGCGCTGGCCCGTATGGACCTGGCCGCCATTGCGCCCGCTGCCGCCGCTGCCGACCTGGGCGGCCTCCAGGACGGTGACCCTCACACCCCGCGTGGCCAACTCCAACGTGGCGCCAAGGCCGGTATAGCCCGCGCCGATCACGCAGACGTCAGTGCGAGTGTCGGTCGCTAGCGCCGACAACGCCGGGAAGGCGTTGGCCGTGGCGGCGTACCAACTGGCGGGGTGGCCGGTGTTCAAGACTCCCGCTCCCAGAGGGAGAGGGAGGGACCTGTTGCGTAGCAATGGGAGGGTGACGGGTTAGGGCGCCCGACGGCGTGCCGGCGCTCCGGCCAGCGGCGTAACCCCTCATCCTCCCACACCTGCGGCGCGGGCCCCTCCTTCCCCCTCTGGGAGAAGGTCGTGACGACCGCCTCACACATTCAGCAACAGGAACTCCCGCTCCCAGGGGCTGATGGTGCGCATGAAGGTCTCGTACTCGGCCTGTTTCACCGTGGCGTAGGCGGCGCAGAAGGTGGCCCCCAGCAGTTCGATCAGCGGGGTGGCGGCCTCGAACAGGGCCACCGACTCCAGCAGGCTGCGCGGCAGCTCGATGCCGCGGATATTGGCGTCGGTATCGACTGGGGCGCTGGGGGTCAGATTGCCGACCATGCCCAGATACCCCGCCGCCAGAACTGCGGCGATGGCCAGATAGGGGTTGGCGTCGGACGAGGGGATGCGGTTTTCCAGCCGGCGATTGGCGGGGTCGGACGGCGGCACGCGCAGGCCGCAGGTGCGGTTGTCATAGCCCCACTGGGTATTGACCGGCGCGCCGCTCTCCCGGGCGATCCGCCGATAGGAATTCACATAGGGCGCCAGTATGGCCATGATCGCCGGCAGATAGCGCTGCTGGCCGGCGATGAAGCCGTAGAACAGCGGCGTGGCCTCGCCAGACTTTGGATCCGAGAACAGGTTCTGGCCGTCGGCCCCCAGGATCGACTGGTGGATGTGCATGGCGCTGCCGGGCTCGGCGGCCATCGGTTTCGCCATGAAGGTGGCGTAGATCTCGTGCTCCAGCGCCACCTCGCGGATGGTGCGCTTGAACATGAACACCTGGTCGGCCAGTTCCAGCGGATGGCCATGGCGCAGGTTGATCTCCATCTGGGCCACGCCGCTTTCGTGGATCAGGGTGTCGATCTCCAAGCCCTGGCGCTCGGAATATTCGTACATGTCCTCGAACAGGGCGTCGAACTCGTTGACCGCCGCGATCGAATAGCCCTGGCGGCCGGTCTCGGGTCGGCCCGAGCGGCCCACGGGAGGCTTCAGCGGGTAGTCGGGGTCGGTGTTCTTCTCGACCAGGTAGAACTCGATCTCAGGCGCGACGATCGGGTCCCAGCCCTTTTCGCGATAGAGGGCCACGATCCGGCGCAACACCTGACGCGGGCTTTCCTCCACCGGCCGGCCGTCGGGGTGGAAAGCGTCGTGGATCACCTGGGCGGTCGGGTCCTGGGCCCAGGGCACCACGGCCAGGGTGGCCAGGTCCGGCGTGAGAATGACGTCGGTGTCGGCCTGGACCGAATTGACCTCGCCCTCGAACTCGGGGAAGTCGCCGGTGATGGTCTGGTAGAACACCGCCAGCGGCAGGTTCATCGACGGCGTGCCCAGGAACTTGCGCACCGGCATGATCTTGCCCCGCGCCACGCCGGCCAGATCGGGCACGACGCACTCGATCTCCTCGATGTTCTGCCGGTCGAACCACGCCTTGGCGTCGTCGAGCGAGGCGACCCCGCGCGTGGTTTTCGGGGCGGGTTTGGATTTCTTGTCTTTGTACTTCACGGGGGCGCTCCTCGCGCGTGTGGAAGTCTAGCTAATCTTGAACGGGTTGATGACGCGGACGCCTTCGACCATCTGGTCGTGGGAAAGATCCTCGGTGTAGAGCTCCGAACAGCCGGCGGTGCGCGCGGCGGCGACGACGGCGCTGTCCCAGTAGGAAAAACCGTACCGTCCCTTGATCGACAGCGCGTCGGACAAGGTTTCGATGGTGATCGCCACCACCTGATGCCGCCGCCAACCTTCGATGAACCGCACCGCCAGGTCATGCGACATCGGCTTGGGCCGCGTAGGTCTGGTGATCTGGACATAAAACTCCTGCAGCACCTGCACCGACAAGACCCCGTCCGCGCGGTCCAGAAGCGCCTCCGCGCTGCGACGCTTGCGACTTTCCGCCGGCGTGGTGCTGAGCGCGTAGATCAAGATGTTGGTGTCGAAGAAGACGGGCACCTCAACGACCGCGCTCGTGAAGCGCGTCGCGTGACAGCAGGGGTCCAGCTTCGAAATCACCCAGTTCCGCTCGTGCCTCCATCTCCAGCCGCTTGCGACGCTCGAAGTCGCTTTCGCCGGCCGCCGTCTCGGTCAGGAACTTCCGCACCAGCGCGGAGACGGACGTGTCCTGCTCCGCCGCCTTGATCCGGGCGCGGCGGTAGGTTTCGTCATCCACGGCGACTGTGATGTTTTTCATGTTCTCACAGTATCACAGCCAGACTGCAGCCCAAAGTCGGGATAAGGTTCGCGCTCTGCTCAATGGGCCGGAGAACAATGGCTTCAGAGGGCGTTTTTTGCTATTCTTGGCCACGGCCGAGCCCGAACCGACGATCTTCGACGACAGCGACGACGAGGCCGACCGCCTCGCCGAAACGGCGGCCGACGCGGAGGCCGAAGCTGGTCGCGTCGTCCCCCACGCCCGTGTGCGCGAATGGCTCAAGACGCTCGGCACGCCAGACCAGCAGCCGACGCCGATGCACCTTCGAAGTGAATTGCTCAAGGGCGGTCTCAGCGCCAACGTACCCAGTCACCCCTGAATATTTTGAAGCCTTGCGAGATCGCGTGCACGGCGAATGACCGCCAAGCCCATTTCCTGCCTGCACCCCGCCTTGACCGTTTCTCCACTCGACGGTTCGGCCCGGATCATGATCCAGAAGGCATGAGGAATGGTGGGGCGGCGACATGAGCGGACTGGGCATAGCGCTCTTCTTTCTAGGCTTGATCGCACCGATCGCCATGATCATCGCCGGTTGGCTGGTCGCACACCGTGTCCGGCGCTTCGGATGGGTCATCATCGTCGCGTCCATATTGCTGAGTCTGCCCGCTGGATTGCTGATCACCAGCCTCAGCTTCGGCGGGCCGCCGCCGCGCGATCCCGAGGGCGGAGCCGACGCCGCCGGTGCCGTCTGGGGCATGGCCATGATCCCCGCCATCCTGCTCTGGGCTTTGGCTGTCACGGCGAGCGTCCTTATTCCGCCGATGTCCTGGCTGGCCCGCAAGATTTCAACGCTATGACGCGGGCTCCGCCTTCAATCCCCGCAGCACCGGCTCCGCTGCGTCCAGCGCCTTGCGCATGATCGCCACCATCGCGTCGATCTCCGCATGGGTGATGATCAGCGGCGGGCAGCAGACGATGCTGTCGCGGATGGCGCGAACCATCAGGCCGTTCTCGATGCACAGGTCGCGGACCACCGGCCCGGCCTCGCCTTCCTTGTCGAGGAAGCGGTGGTTGGTCCCCTTCTCGCGGACGATCTCGACCGCCCCGATCAAGCCCAGCGACCGGGTCTCGCCGACCAGCGGGTGGTCGTTCAGGGTGGCCAGGGCCTTGGCGAGGTAGGGCCCCGTGTCATCGCGGGTGCGCTCGACCAGGCCTTCGCGCTCGATGATCTCGATGTTCTTCAGGGCCACGGCCGCGCAGGTCGGATGGCCTGAGTATGTAAAGCCGTGGATGAAGTCGCCGCCCTTCTCGCGCATCTCCTCGACGATGAAATCGGCCACGCCTACGGCGCTGATCGGCAGGTAGCCAGACGACAGGCCCTTGGCCATGGCGATCATGTCGGGCTTGATCCCGTAGTGCTGATGCCCGAACCACTGGCCCAGCCGCCCGAAGCCGCAGATCACCTCGTCGCAGACCAGCAGGATGCCGTACTTGCGACACACCGCCTCGACGGCCGGCCAATAGCCGTCGGGCGGAATGATCACCCCGCCCGCCCCCTGAACCGGCTCGCCGATGAAGGCGGCGACGTTCTCGGGGCCGACCTCGAGGATCTTGTCCTCGATGGCCCGCACCGCCCGGTCGCGGAAGGCGGCGGGGTCTTCGCCGAACCCGTCGCCAAAGCCGTAGGGCTGCATCACGTGCTCGACCCCGGCGATCGGCAGGTCGCCCTGCACGTGCATGTGCTTCATGCCGCCCAGCGAGACGCCGGCCACGGTGGAGCCGTGATAGGCGTTCCAGCGGCTGATGAAGATCTTGCGCTGCGGCTGGCCCTTCAGCTTCCAATAGTGGCGGGCCAGGCGGAAGACCGTGTCATTGGCCTCCGACCCCGACGAGTTGAAGAACACGTGGGTCAACTGGCCGCCCATCTTCTCGGCGATCTTGGCGGCCAGCCGGATCGGCGGCGGGGAGGCCGTCTTGAAGAAGGTGTTGTAGTAGGGCAGCTCCAGCATCTGGTCGTAGGCGGCCTGGGCCAGCTCCTGCCGGCCATAGCCGACATTGACGCACCAAAGCCCGGCCATGCCGTCGAGGATCTGGTGGCCGTCGCCATCGGGGATATAGACCCCGTCGCCGCGCGGGGTGAACCGGCTGCCGCCGAGTTCCTGCTGCAGCTTGTAATCGGTCTGGGCCGGCAGGTGGTGGGCCAGGTCCAGGCGCCTGAGCTCGGCGATGTCGTGGTTGCGGATAGGGACGGGCATGGGGGTACTCCGGTCTTGTTCTTATCTGTAAAAAATCCGCTCATCCCGGCGAATGCCGGGACCCAGATCCTATGGCGCTGGGGTTGATTGGATAGGCGCCTCGCTCAAGGAACCCACCTCGCCGCCTGCCATCTGGGTCCCGGCATTCGCCGGGATGAGCGGTGTGAAAAGGCATCAGCTGAGCAACACCGCCGGCGAGCAGGCGTGCCAGCCGAGCCACACCGCTTCGCCCAGCTTGAAGTCTTCCTGGTCCCAGCGGGTCAGGTTCTGGCGCGTGACCTTGATCCGCCGGCCGCTCTTGATCTCGACCTCGTAGACACTCGTGCCTCCCAGATAGGCCTCGTGCTTGATCACCCCCGCCACGGCGTTCTGGCCCAACGGGCAGTCGCCCATGTTGGGCGGGGCCCCGCCATCGGGACGCTTGTGCAGCTCGATCTTCTCGGGCCGGATCGCCGCCCAGGCCGCCCCGCCGCGCGGGCCGGTGACGCCGTGATCCAGGAAGATGTCCACCGGCAGGTCGGGCGAGCGGATGATCGCGTGGCTGGGCTCGTCGATCGC
>JACMOF010000316.1 GCA_014378155.1 Caulobacter sp.
AGCTTTTGCGCTTGTGACAAAGGGCGCCCCAGGGGTTCGGTCAACCTGATCACATAGAGGTTCACTGAACAATTCCTCTTTGTTCCGGAAGCGGTATTGACGCCTCGTCCACGATTTCAGGGTTAATCTACGGGACACCGTACATAGAGCCCCTCCCATGCCAGCCCCCTTCATCGAGATCGCCGGCCGCAGGATCGGCGCCGACCACGCGCCCTTTCTGATCTGTGAGCTGTCCGGCAACCACAACGGCTCCCTCGACCGCGCCCTGACCATGGTCGACGCCGCCGCCGACACCGGCTGCGACGCCATCAAGCTGCAGACCTACACCGCCGACACCATCACGCTGGATGTCGACCGCCCCGAGTTCAAGATCCACGGCGGCCTGTGGGACGGGCGCAGCCTGCATGAGCTCTACCAGGAGGCCCAGACCCCCTATGAATGGCACGCGGCCCTGTTCGAGCGCGCCCGCCAGCGGGGCGTGACCCTGTTCTCCAGTCCGTTCGACGAGACCGCCGTCGATTTGCTAGCCGGGCTCGACGCCCCCGCCTACAAGATCGCCTCGTTCGAGGCCGTCGACCTGCCGCTGATCCGCTACGCCGCCAAGCAGGGCAAGCCGTTGATCATCTCGACCGGCATGGCCAATCTCGCGGAAATGCAGACCGCTCTTGACACCGCCCTGGACGCTGGCGCGGCGGGGGTGCTGCTGCTGCACTGCGTCTCCAGCTATCCGGCCCGCTTCGAAGACGCGAACTTGCGGACCATCATCGACATGGCCCAGCGCTTTGGTTGCCCGATAGGCCTGTCGGACCATACGCCGGGCACGGCGGCCTCAGTGGCGGCGGTTAGCCTCGGCGCCTGCGCCATCGAGAAGCACTTTACCCTGGCCCGGTCGGACGGCGGCCCCGACGCCGCCTTCAGCCTGGAGCCGGCCGAGTTTCGCGCCCTGGTCGATGACACCGCCAACGCCTGGAAGGCGCTGGGCGGGGTCAATTACGACCTGCTGGGCTCCGAACGGGGCAATCGTCAATTCCGCCGCTCGCTCTACGTGACCGCAGACGTCGCGGCCGGCGAGATGCTGACCAAGGCCAATGTCCGCTCGGTGCGGCCCGGCGAGGGCCTGCCCCCGGCCGACTATGAGGCGGTGCTAGGCAGGCCGGCGACGAGGACCCTCAAGCGGGGCGAGCCGTTGGCATGGGACATGGTTGGCTAGAGCATTTTTCGAGCGAAGTGGTTCCGGTTCGCGTGAAGAAAAATGCGTCAAAACAAAAGATCAGAGCTCACGGCCTGACGCAGTCAGGTCGGGAAATGCCCTAGAGCTTTCCCTGTCCGATCAAGGCCAGGAAACGCTCGGCCACCCTGGCCGCGCCGCGTCCGTCGCAGACCGCCGCGCTGGCCGCCGACAGCGCGTCGCGCAGGACGGGCTCGTCGATCAGCCGACCCAGCGCGGCGGAGAACGTCGCGTCGAAGTCCAGCGCGGCCGCTTCCAGGCCCATGATCGCGCCGGCCTCGGCCAGGGCCCGCGCCGCCGGCCGTTGGTTGTCGGCCAGGATCAGCGACAGGGTCGGCAGGGCCAGCACGCAGCGCTCCCAGGTGCTGGACCCACTGGCCCCGACGGCCAGGTCGGCCTCCAGGGTCAGGCGCGCCATGTCCTGGGTGTCGACGTGAAGGACCAGGCGCGGCTCGGCCTGGGCCCGTTCGCGCAGACGCGGCAGGCTGGGGGCGGCGGCGCCCACCACCACGTCCAGCGTCGCGGCGCCGGTCGCGGGCAGCATCAGCTCCACGACCCGGCCAGTGATCCCGCCGACATCGGTCAAGCCCAGCGACACTAGAATCCGGCGCACCGGCAGGGCCTTGGCCCGCCGGGCCAAGGCTTCCTTGCGTAGGGCGGCGAAGGCGGGGCGGACGGGGGCGTAGTGCGGCCCCAGCAGCAGCTCGGCGCGGCGCGGGACCAGCCCGTCATAGTCCCCGGCGGGGCGAGCGGGGCCTGAGTCCAGCACGAGGTCGGCGGCCAGCAAGCGGTCGGCCAGGTCATCGATGACGAGGGTGGGGCGGCCACCTCGATTCCACTCATCCCGACC
>JACMOF010000317.1 GCA_014378155.1 Caulobacter sp.
CCCCGCCCACTCCCTCCCCCCGCCCCGAGGACCCCCCCCCCCCCGCCCCCCTTCCCACCCCCCCCAGGCCCCCCGCCGAGGCTGTCGCCGCCGGCGGCCGGATCGACGACGCCGAGGCCGTTGGCAAGACCGCGCTGATCAACGCCGGCTTCCGCCAGATCGACTATTTTGACGTCCGTGAGGCCAGCGGTCTGTCGCGCCTGGGTCCCGGCCCGATCGGCGACGCCCAGGGCCGCATCCTGGTCGCCGCCTGGCTTGGAAAGACCCGGCTGATCGACAACATGGGCATATAAAATATCCGCTCATCCCGGCGAATGCCGGGACCCAGATCTCAAGGCGCTCGGGTTGACGGGAAGAGCGCAGTGCTTTTAGAACCCGCTTCTCAGCCATCCCATCTGGGTCCCGGCATTCGCCGGGATGAGCGGTTGAAAATTACCAGGCGCCCAGTTCGCGCAGTTGTCGCGCCAGGTCGGCTGGCATCTCGGCTGCCTCGCCCTCAGTCAGGTCCGGCGGGATGTCCGCGTGCTGCAGGTAGCGCCAGCCCTGGAACGGCCGTCGCGGGGTCGGGGCGACGCGCACGAGGTTGCGATCGACGGTGACCTCGCAGCGCGAGGCCGGGCCTTCGCCGATCGTGTCGATGGCCAGGATCGTCTGGCGGCACAGGATCTGGCCCTTGATCACCCGGTACAGCGAACCGCCCTCCAGCACCTCGTCGACCCGCTTGGGCGTCATGCGGGTTTGCATGATCCAGGGCCTGGCGGCGTCGGCGTGCCAGGCGACGAGGTCGTCGATGGTGTCGCAACCGACGACCAGCTTGATAATGTGCAGAGGCATGGCGGGTACTTAGGGCGCGCGCCGCGCCGAGGAAAGAGCCGACGTGGATGCGATGGAGGACATGCCCATGGGCATGTCCTCGTCCGTTCCTAGGACGCTACGGCCAGCGTCGGATCCAGTCGCGCCAGCACCACGCCCTCGCTGACCTGGCCGCCGGCGATGGCTGACAGTTCGGCCACCACCCCGTCGAACGGGGCGGCCAGGGCGTGCTCCATCTTCATGGCCTCGAGGGTCAGCAGGGTCTGGCCCTTGGTGACCGTCTGCCCGGCCTCGACGTCCACCGAGACGATCTTGCCCGGCATCGGCGACAGGATCGCGCCGTCCGAGGCCGAAACGTGAGCCGCCCCGACCTTCGGCGTGAAGTCGAACTCACGAACGTCCCCGCCTTCAAAGACATAGAGCGGGTCATCGCCGAACGCCGAAGGCAGAACGTCGACGTCGTCGAGCGGCCGGCCGTCCTCGACCGTGATGTCCCACGACCAGTCGTCGCCCGCACCACCAGCGAGGGCCACCCGCAGCGGCACGACCTTGCCGTCCACCGACATCGGCAGGTCCATGGCCGCCCGAGGCGCGTTCATACGAAAGCCCGATAGGCGCGACGGCCCTCCGTTCCAGACGTCGGCCTTGGGCGTGTCGGCCTCCATGAAGGCCTCCAGCCGTTGGCCGGTCGCCGCCAAGGTCGGCGCGTCGGAGAAGTTTCGCGCCGTCAGTTCCTCCAGCCGGGCCTCGATGAAGCCGGTATCGACGTCGCCCGCGATGAAGTCGGGATGGCTGGCGCACTTGGCCAGGAAGGCGGCGTTGGTCTTGACCGGATAGACCTCGACCAGCCGGCAGGCCTCGGCCAGGCGCGCTGCGGCGTCCTCGCGATCAACACCATGGGCGATCAGCTTGGCGATCATCGGGTCGTAGAACGGCGTGACCTCGCCGCCCTCCTCCACAGCGCTGTCGACCCGCACGTCACCCTCCGGCAAGCGGAAATGGATCAGCGGACCGGTCGAGGGTAAGAAGCCCGTGGCCGGGTTTTCGGCATAGAGGCGGGCCTCCATGGCCCAGCCATCGAGGGTGATCTCGTCCTGCTTCAGCGGCAAGGGCTCGCCCGAGGCCACTAGAAGCTGCCATTCCACCAGGTCCTGACCGGTGACCATCTCGGTGACCGGGTGCTCGACCTGGAGCCGGGTGTTCATCTCCATGAACCAGATGCGGTCGGCGCGCAGGCCCTCCGAGGCGTCTGCGATGAACTCCACCGTGCCGGCTCCCACATAGCCGACGGCCTGGGCCGCCTTGACCGCCGCGTTGCAGACGGCGGCGCGGGTGGCCTCGTCCATGCCGGGGGCCGGGGCCTCCTCGATGACCTTCTGGTGGCGGCGCTGCAGCGAACAATCGCGCTCGAACAGGTGGACGACATTGCCGTGGCTGTCGCCGAACACCTGCACCTCGATGTGACGGGGCCGGGTGACGTATTTCTCCAGTAACACACGGTCGTCGCCGAAGCTGGCCGACGCCTCGCGTTGGCATGAGGCCAACAGGGCGGCGAAGTCCTCGGCGCGTTCGACCTTGCGCATGCCCTTGCCGCCCCCGCCGGCGACGGCCTTGATCAGCACCGGGAAGCCAATCTTGGCCGCCTCTTCCGCCAAATGCGGGGCGGACTGGTCCTCGCCCAGATAGCCGGGCGTGGTCGGCACGCCCGCCGCGATCATCACCTTCTTGGCGGCGTCCTTCCGGCCCATGGCGCGGATGGCGTTAGGCGGCGGGCCGATCCAGATCAGGCCCGCGTCGATCACCGCCTGGGCGAAGTCGGCGTTCTCGGAGAGGAAGCCGTAGCCGGGGTGGATGGCCTCGGCGCCAGATTGCCGGGCGGCGGCCAGGATCTTTTCGGGGACCAGATAGCTTTCTCGCGCCGGCGCCGGGCCGATCAGGATCGCCATGTCGGCCTCCATTACGAACGGCGCCTCGGCGTCGGCTTCCGAATAGACCGCGACGGGCCGCACGCCCAGCTCGCGGGCGGTGCGGATGATGCGGCGAGCGATCTCGCCGCGGTTGGCGATCAGAACGGAAGAGATCAACGGTGAAATCCTAGATCTGCGCCAGGGAGGGGTCGAACAAGTTTCGGACTAGATGGTCCAGGAGGGCTTACGGCGTTCCAGAAACGCGCGCACGCCTTCTTGACCTTCGTCGGACACACGCCTCCGCGCGATGCGTTTTGCCGTCTCGTCGATCAGGCCCCGGTCGATCTTTTGGCCGACAAGGTCGTTGACCAGCGCCTTGGCGTCGGCGATCGCGCCGGGCGCGCAGGCGGCGGCCTCTTCGATCAGGGCCTCCTGGGCGGCTTCCAATCCGGCGGCGTCATCAAACACTTCGTCGACCAGACCGTAGCTCCACGCGGCGTCGGCGTCGAACACCCGGCCGGTGGCGAACAGCAGCTTGGCGGTGCGCGGACCCAGGGCGGCGATCACATAGGGACTTATGGTGGCCGGGGTCAGGCCCAACTTGACCTCGGAAAAGGCGAAGCGGGCGTCGGCCGTGGCCAGGGCGTGATCGCAAGCGGCGACCAAGCCCGCGCCGCCGCCGAACGCAGGCCCCTCGACCAGGGCCACGGTCAGGGCCGGGATGTCGTGCAGGGCCTTGAGCATGTGCGCCAGTTCCAGGGCGTCGGCCCGGTTGTCGTCCTCGCTCCACTCCGCGGCGGCGCGCATCCATTCCAGGTCGGCCCCGGCGCTGAACGCTCCCCCCACGCCGCGCAGGAAGACGATCCGCACCCCCTCGGCGCCGTGAAGGGTCTCGAAGGCCTCGCGCAGGGCGGCGATCGTCGCCGCGTCAAAGGCGTTCTTCTTGGCCGGCCGATTGATCCAGACGGTCACCGCCCCGCCCGCCGTCGAGTCCAGATGGACCAGCGGGCTCATGGTGTCGGTGTCGAGAACCTCGACGATCGGATCGGCGATAGGATTGGTCATGACTTCACCTTTCGGGCAGGGCGTTACATCCGGAAGACGCCGAACGTGGTGTCGGGGATCGGGGCGTTGAGGCTGGCGCTGATCGCCAGGCCCAGCACGTCGCGGGTCTGGGCCGGGTCGATGATGCCGTCGTCCCACAGGCGGGCGGTGGCGTGGTAGGGATCGCCCTCTTCCTCGTAGCGGGCGCGGATCGGCGCCTTGAAGGCTTCCTCGTCCTCGGCCGCCCAGGTCTCGCCCTTGGCCTCCATTCCGTCGCGCCTGATCGTGGAAAGGACGCTGGCGGCCTGCTCGCCGCCCATCACCGAGATGCGGCTGTTGGGCCAGGTGAACAGGAAGCGCGGGCTGTAGGCCCGACCACACATGCCGTAATTTCCCGCTCCGAAGGACCCGCCGATCAGGACGGTGAACTTGGGCACTTCGGCGCAGGCCACCGCCGTGACCAGCTTGGCGCCGTCCTTGGCGATGCCGCCGGCCTCGTACTTGCCGCCGACCATGAAGCCCGAGATGTTCTGCAGGAACACCAGCGGGATCTTGCGCTTGCAGGCCAGCTCGATGAAGTGCGCGCCCTTGACGGCGCTCTCACTGAACAGCACGCCGTTATTGGCCAGGATCGCCACCGGCATGCCCCAGATCCGGGCGAAGCCGCAGACCAGGGTCGTACCGTACAGCGCCTTGAACTCGTCGAACGCGCTGCCGTCGACGATGCGGGCGATCACTTCGCGCACATCGTAGGGCGCGCGAACGTCGGTCGGGACGACACCGTAAAGCTCGGCCGGGTCATGCAGCGGCGGCTTGGCGTCGTGGATCTCGGTCTCGACGCGCTTGGTGTTATTGAGGTTGGCGACGATCGAACGGACGATCTCCAGCGCGTGCTCGTCGTCATTGGCCACATGGTCCACCACGCCCGACCGACGGCCGTGGGTGTCGGCCCCGCCCAGTTCCTCGGCGCTGATGATCTCGCCCGTGGCGGCCTTCACCAGCGGCGGGCCGGCCAGGAAGATGGTGCCTTGGCCCCGAACGATCACCGTCTCGTCGCTCATGGCCGGCACATAGGCGCCGCCGGCCGTGCACGAGCCCATGACGCAGGCGATCTGGGCGATGCCCTGGGCGCTCATCCGGGCCTGGTTGAAGAAGATGCGGCCGAAGTGATCGCGATCGGGAAACACCTCGGCCTGGTGGGGCAGGTTCGCGCCGCCGCTGTCGACCAGATAGACACATGGCAGGCGGTTTTGGGCCGCGATTTCCTGGGCGCGCAGGTGCTTCTTCACGGTCATCGGGAAATAGGCGCCGCCCTTCACGGTGGCGTCATTGGCGACGATCATCACCTCGCGACCCGACACCCGGCCGATGCCGGTGATGATGCCGGCCCCGGGGGCCTCGCCATTATAGAGGTCGCAGGCCGCCAATTGGCCGATCTCCAGGAACGGCGAGCCGGGGTCCAGAAGCCGCTCGACACGCTGGCGCGGCAGCAGCTTGCCGCGCGCCGTGTGCCGCGTCCGTGCACTTTCCGGACCGCCCAGAGCCGCGACCGCGACCCTTGCGCGCAGGGTCTGAACGAGGTCACGGTTGTGCGCGGCGTTTTTGGCGAACAACGCGCCGTTTTTGTCGATACCCGTGTTCATCTTCGGCATTAGCGAGGCATAGCCTTTTCCGTTTCCCACTGAAAGCCGCAGTTTTTGACCTTCGATGGTCAAGTTCCGCGGTTCAAGTTAGCGTCCTAGCGTGGTCACCCTGCCCGACTTCATGGCCGATACGGCCCTCGCCCGGCTCTTCGCGCAAGAACATCGCGAAGGCGACGCCGCCTGGTTCTCCCTTCCAGGCGGCGCGACACTGTACGCGCCTGGCGAGGCGGCGGACTATCTCTACTTCGTGCGCACCGGCCGGCTTGGCGCGTTTCGGCGCGAGGAAGGTCAGGAGACCCAGTTCCTGGGGGTGATCCGGCCTGGCGAACCGGCCGGCGAGATGTCGATGATCGCCGGCGCGCCCCATTCGGCCAACCTGGTCGCCCTGCGCGATTCGGAGATCCTGGCCCTGCCCCGCGCCGCTTTCTTCGAGGCGGTTGAGCGCGACCCCGAGGTGATGATCGAGCTGTCGCGGCTGATGATCCGCCGGGCCCGCAACGCCGGCGCCCACGCCTCGATCGGCGATCCGTCGGTCTATGGCTTCATCGCAGTGGAGCCGGGCAAGCTGATCCGACCGATCATCGACCGCATCGCCCACGCCGTCGAGACCCTGGGCTATTCGGTCACGGTCGAAGGCGCCGAATCCTTGCTGGCCCCGACCGAGTGGTTCAGCAGCGTCGAGCGCCGGCACGACTTCGTGCTGTACGTGGCCGAGGCCCACGAGACCGCCTGGAAGCATGTGGTGGGCCGGCAGGTGGACCGCCTGTTCCGCGTCGGCCAGGGCGATCGCGCCCCGCCGCCGGTGATCCCCTCCTACGCTTCCGGCCCGCTGCAGGACCAGCGGCTGGTCGACCTGATCCTGCTTCAGCCAGCCAGCGTGACCCACCCCAAGGGCTCGGCGGAGTGGCTCGACGCCACCCAGGCCGCGCGACTGTTCCATCTGCGCGAGAACGGCATGGCCGACGTGCAGCGCCTAGCGCGGGTGCTGACCGGCCAGTCGGTGGGCCTGGTGCTGTCCGGCGGCGGCGCCCGCGCCTATGCCCATATCGGCGCCATCCAGGCTCTGCGCGAGCGCGGCGTTCCGATCGACTTCGTCGGCGGCGCGTCGATGGGGGCCGTGGTCGCCGCCGGCCTGGCCATGGGCTGGGACGACGGCGAGATGGAGACCCGCATCCGCAAGGCCTTCGTCGAGACCAGCCCGCTGGACGACATCGCCTTCCCGCTGGTGGCCATGACCCGCGGCCTGAAGGTCAAGGCGCGGCTGGGGGAGCATTTCGACGCGATCGAGATCGCCGACCTGTGGCTGCCGTTCTTTTGCGTCTCGTCGAACCTGACCTCGGGCTCCTACCACCTGCACCGCCAAGGCGTGCTGCAGGACGCCCTGCGCGCCTCGATCTCCCTCCCCGGCGTGCTTCCGCCGGTGGCCATGGGCAATTCGGTGCTGGTCGACGGGGCGGTGATGAAGAACTTCCCGGCCGACGTGATGCGGGCCTTCCATCTGGGTCCCATTGTCGGGGTCGACGTCACGCGGGGCCGCAGCATCACCGCCGAGGACGTCGATCTCCCGGCCTCGCTGTGGACCTGGTTCTGGTCGGGCGAGTGGCGCAAGGGGCCGCCGATCGTCGCCCTGCTGATGCGGGCCGCCACGGTCTCGACCGGCCGCGACCTGACCGCCAGCCGCGAGGCGTCCGACGTGCTGATCACCCCGAAGCTCGACAAGATCGACATCCGCGACTGGCGGGCCTTCGAGCCTGCGGTAACGGCCGGCAAGACCGCCGCCGCCATGGTCCTGGACAGCCTGGCCAAGCCGGTCACCGAACTGCGCCGCCGCCCCAGCCTCGCCGACCTTGGCCCGCGCGCCGGTCAATAGCGCTGGGCGATGATGAACAGTCGAGGGAACGGGAACAGGGTCACGCCGTCGTCGCGGCGCGGATAGTCGACCGCCAGCCGCGCGCGCCAAGTCGCCAGGAACGCCGCGCGCTCGGCCGGATCGCTCAGGGCCTCCAGATAGGGCTTGAGGCTGGTCCCCGACGTCCAATCGATGAGGGGGTCTTCCCCGCCCAGCGCGTGGACATAGGTGGTCACCCAGATGTCGAGGTCAGCGCTGAGCGGCGACAGCCAGTCATGATAGGACCGTGGATCGGCCTCGGACCGCACCGGCGCCAGTGCACCGAGTCGATCCGCCCACGGCCCGTCTCGCGCCACCTCGCGCAGGCTGCGCCGCCAGCCGTCGTCGGCCACCACTGGGATCTGGCAGGCCAGGACGCCGCCCGGGGCCAGCAGACCCATCAGCCGTGGGAACAGCGTCTCGTGGCCCTCGAGCCACTGCAGGGCGGCGTTTGTAAAGAGCAGGTCGGGCGCGACGTCGGGCGCGAAGGTGGCGATGTCGCCAAGCACCCAGTCGATGTCGCCGCGCATCGCCTGGCCGCGCGCCAGCATTTCCGGACTGGAATCCAGGCCATGCACCTTGGCCCGAGGATGCCGGGCGGCCAACAAGGTCGCGTGCTCGCCCGTGCCGCAGCCCAGGTCCCAGATCTCCTGCGGATCCAAGTCGCGCGGTATCTGCAGCATCAGGTCCAGGGCCGGACGATCGCGATAGGCCTTGTAGCGTTGATAGACGTCGGGGTCCCAGGTCGGCATCCGCGCTCCACGGTCAAGCTGCGACAATCGGTCCGCTCATTTGCACCAAATGGTCGCTTTTGTCGCATAGGTCCGGAACCTGACCGTGCCTATGTTCAGTTAAGGCGCAGATCCTAGCGCCACGGGAAGGAAAACCGAAATGAACCGCGCCGTCGCACTCGCCGCCAAAGCCCCCTCTTTGAACGTTCAGCGCGCGGGCATGCTGGTTCTCAACACCGGTTTTTGGACCTTCGTCATCCTGGTCGGGCGAGCCCTCTACGCCTGATCGGTGACGCAGACCCGGGTCGCGCATTCCCCCCTTTGCGCGACCCGGGGGTACCCTTTTCGAGCACGGCCCGCCCCCGACACGCTGTCCCCATATTCCCCCTTTGCAGGACGGCCGATCGGCGCGCCTATTCGTATCGTGTTGTTCAACATCTGTAAGG
>JACMOF010000318.1 GCA_014378155.1 Caulobacter sp.
CTGGTGCCGGTGGTCTACGAGATCGTCGACGACATCGAGCAATGGCTGACGCCAAAGCTGTCGCGCTGGACCACCCCGCGCGAGGCGGCTGGCGGCGCGGCCGCGTCGCCGGTGGACCGGCTTTAGGGACCGCAAACCCTCGATGAACCGCTCATCCCCGAGAATGCCGGGATGAGCGGAATCAGGAAAGCCCCAGCGCGCCGTCCAGCGACAGCGAGCCCGGCCCCGCGACAATCAGCCAGGTCAGCAACGTCAGCAGCAGCACCTCGGGCTTGTAGAGCAGAGAAGACAGCCGCATCAGTGGCGAGGCGCCCTCGATTTCCTTGCCGGTCACCGTGAACAGGGCCACCAGGCAGATGATCGCCAGGACGCCGGCGCTGAGCGGCGTCGCCAGGCCCAGGACCAGCAGGCCGCCGAACAGAAGCTCGCAGGCCGCAACGAGCCAGCCTTGAACCTCCGGCGCGCGAATCCCAGCCTCCTGCAGCGATCGGCGCATCTTGGCGTGCTGCTCAGCGTTGGTCAGCTTGCACCAGCCCGACAGTGCGAACATCACGCCTATCACCAGCCTGGCCGCCAGGGCGGCGTAGGGCGCAAGGCCGTGAAGGGCGCCGGTGGCGGTCTGATAGATCTGGATCATGCGGCTCTCCCGCCGCTATCAATGGCCGTGCGCCGTTCCGGTTGCTCCGCCGCGCCTCAGCGCGTCCCGTTGTCGAGCAGCGTGCCGACGGCCGGAGCCCCGGTGGCCCGGCCGCTGATCGGATCGCACCACGAGAACCGGCCATTGGGCGCGTCGGTGCGCCGTCCGGCCAGGCCGGCCTCGAACAGCGCCTGTCCCAGGTCGGCGCCGTCGAAGCCGACATGGGCCAGGTCGCGATGATACTCGTCCACCCCGCCCGTCGGCTCGACGGTGACGGCGCGGGCCTCGCGCACCTTGGCGCGCACCCAGTCATTGGCCAGTTTGGACGCGCTGGCCTCGGCCCAGCAGCGGGCGTCCGGCACCCCCTGGGGAGCATAGGCGTTGGCCAGCCGCACATGCCGGCCGTCGATTACGAAGGCGTCGGCGCCGAGCACCCGCACGCGGTCGCCCAGGCCAGGGGGCTGGAGCACGGAGGCGGGTGGGTCGGGCGTCTTGTGGCAAGCGGTCAGGGCTGTCGCCATCGACAGGGCAAGCATGCGTTTGCGGATCACGGGACTTCCCTTCCAGGCTTGTGGTGAAGGTAGTGCATCGGCCTGCGGCGGACTAGGTCCTCCCCCTGTGGGGGAGGAACTTGGTAAAGCAAAAGGCCCCGGGGTTTCCCCCGGGGCCTTCGCAATCTCAGCCGAAGCCTAGAGCGTCGAGACTATTCGACGATCTTGGCCACGACGCCGGCGCCGACCGTGCGGCCGCCTTCGCGGATGGCGAAGCGCAGACCCTGGTCCATGGCGATCGGGGTGATCAGCTCGACGTCCAGCTCGGCGTTGTCGCCCGGCATGATCATTTCCACGCCTTCGCGCAGCTTGATGATCCCGGTGACGTCCGTGGTGCGGAAGTAGAACTGCGGGCGATAGTTGGTGAAGAACGGGGTGTGACGACCGCCTTCTTCCTTGGTCAGGATATAGGCCTCGGCCACGAACTTCGTGTGCGGGGTGATCGAGCCCGGCTTGCAGAGAACCTGGCCGCGCTCGACGTCTTCACGCTTGGTGCCGCGCAGCAGCACGCCCACGTTGTCGCCGGCTTGACCTTGGTCCAGCAGCTTGCGGAACATTTCCACGCCCGTGCAGATGGTCTTCTGGACGGGACGGATGCCGACGATCTCGACTTCCTCGCCAACCTTCACGATGCCCTTTTCGATCCGGCCGGTCACAACCGTGCCGCGGCCCGAGATCGAGAAGACGTCTTCCACCGGCATCAGGAACGGCAGGTCCACCGGACGCTCCGGCTGCGGGATGTATTCGTCCACCGTCTTCATCAGCGCCAGGATCGACTCTTCACCGATCTTCGGATCGCCGCCGTCGATGGCCACCTTGGCCGAGCCCATGGTGATCGGAATGTCGTCGCCCGGGAACTGATACGACGACAGGAGCTCGCGCACCTCCATCTCCACCAGTTCCAGCAGCTCGGAGTCGTCCACCAGGTCGACCTTGTTCATATAGACCACCAGGGCCGGCACGCCGACCTGACGGGCCAGCAGGATGTGCTCGCGGGTCTGCGGCATCGGACCATCAGCGGCCGAAACCACCAGGATCGCGCCGTCCATCTGCGCCGCGCCGGTGATCATGTTCTTCACATAGTCAGCGTGGCCAGGGCAGTCGACGTGGGCGTAGTGACGGTTGACCGTCTCATATTCCACGTGCGCGGTGTTGATCGTGATCCCACGCGCCTTCTCTTCCGGAGCCGCGTCAATATCGGCGTAGTTCATCGCCTTCGCGCCACCGGCCTTGGCCAGCGTAATCGTGATCGCAGCCGTCAGCGTCGTCTTGCCATGGTCAACGTGACCAATCGTGCCGATGTTGCAGTGCGGCTTATTGCGTTCGAACTTTTCCTTGGCCATGGGATCCTACGGGCGTTTGAGAGATGGAGCGGGTAGCGGGAATCGAACCCGCGTATTCAGCTTGGAAGGCTGCTGCACTACCATTGTGCTATACCCGCCGAGGTGGGTGCTCGTGTGCGAGCCTCCATAGAGAGTGTCGCTCCGGCGCGTGGTGGGGGAAGTAGGACTCGAACCTACGAAGGCGTACGCCAGGGGATTTACAGTCCCCCCCCTTTGCCACTCGGGACATTCCCCCAGCGCGCTCGGAGCCTCACCGAAGGCCGAACAAAACCTACCGCTGATCGGCGCGACCGGTGTTAAAGCCGGGCGCGAGCAGCGGAAAACCAGTCCGGTCCCCGATTTGGAGAGCGCCTTATAGTGTCGTCACACAGCGAACGCAACGCGCCCTGGAAGGGTTCTAAAAACGGGGCCCGCGGACGCAGTCCTGGACGGCGTGACGCCGTGTCCGACGACTGGCTGTGGGGCTGGCACGCGGTGAGCGCCGCCCTGGCCAATCCGGCCCGCGAACCGGCCGACCGGCTGCTGGCCACGCCGGACCGGGCCAAGGAGCTCACCGCCCGATTCGGTAAGAACCCAGCGCTGGAAATCGTGGAAAACGGCGTCATCAGTCACAACCTGCCCAGCGGCGCGGTCCACCAGGGCCTGGCCGTGCAGATCGCCCTGCTGGATTCGGTGGCCCTGGAAGACTTCGAGGCCAAGCGCGGGGCAGTCATATTGATGCTGGACCAGGTGACCGACCCGCAGAACGTCGGCGCCATCCTGCGCCCGGCCGCGGCCTTCGGGGCCAGCGGGGTCATCCTGCAGGACCGCCATGCCCCCAAGCTGACCGGGGCCCTGGCCAAGGCCGCCGCCGGGGCGGTGGACCAGATCCCAACGTCTCACGTCGTGAACCTGTCGCGGGCGCTTGAGACCCTGGCCGATCTCGGCTGGCGGGCGGTGGGGCTGGATGGTTCGGCGCCCCAGTCCCTGGAGGACGCCCTCGACGGCGCGCCCACCGTCCTGGTTCTGGGGTCGGAGGGTGACGGCCTGCGCCGGCTTGTCGCCGAACATTGTGATGCGTTGGGCAAGATCCCGATGCCAGGCGGGTTTGAGAGCCTCAACGTGTCCGCGGCGGCGGCGGTGGCGCTCTATGAAGCGACCCGAATTCGCGCCTGAGGCGAATCGAACACCCGCGACACGATTCAGGCTTTTGCTTTCGGTCTCAGGGCGTGGTCTGTTGCGTAACTGTTAAGGTTTAGGGCCAGAGTGCGGCCCTGATCTCGGCATGGGATGGGGGCCCCAATGGCGATTATGATTACCAAGTGGATGTTGCGTGGTGCGTCGATTGCGGTGCTGACCCTTGCGGGCTGCAGCGGACCGACCTCCCATGAAGTCGCCCCGCCCCCGGACGCCTATACCCAAGCCCCCCCGCCCGAACTGATGGGCAGCGCCTCGGGCGCCCGCTCTGACGACAGCGGCCTGGCCGGTGGCCCCCCCGGCCAGTATGCAGAAGCCCCCCCCTATCGCGGCCCTTCGCGCTATGTGAACCGCCTCGTCACCTACCGCCGCGCCGACGGCGTGCTGGTGACCGCCATGCGGCCGGTGCCCAATCCCGAGGACATGTCGGCCCGTGAGCGCCGCCTGGTCTACGGCGCCCGCTACGCGCC
>JACMOF010000036.1 GCA_014378155.1 Caulobacter sp.
CCAAATTCCCGGAACACTACGGGTCTTCGTGAGGGCTAATCTCACAGGCCAAGGTGAGCATAGGTTGATGAGCCCAAAACAGCTCCGCCCCTGGCGCACTTCGGATCGGCTTCCGCCCAAATTCGGTCGTGACGGGAGCGGTCGACAGGCTGGTCAGCAACGCCCTGCGGCCGGGTCCCCGCGAAGCCACCCCTCCGTAGTCGGTCTTGACCCTGCCGGTCGTCTTCCAGGCCACGCTCTACTGCGCCGTTTACGGACCCACCGACGCTCGATCGGACTTTGAAGGCCTTAAGCTGTGGCTTATCAGACACTTGGGTCGACGTCAGCCATGGGGCTTAATCGGCTCAGCGCCCCGCGCCACCGGAAGAGCAAGCACGGCCGTGAGCGTCAAAAGGGCTATTAATGCCCACGCTTCGTTGATTGCGCGGACCAGCGCGAGGTGTTGCACCATTGGCGCCAGGATCGCCACGGTGTCCGCGTCGGCGGGTCCTGGTCCGCGGGCGAGGAACAGGTCCAGGGGTATGCCTACGGCCTTTGCGGTTTCGACGTCGCCGGCCTCCAGCCGTCCGGCGATTGCCCGGCCGAGGATCGGCGCTCGGCTGTAGATCACCGTGTCGATCAGCGCCAAGCCAATCGCGCCGCCGAGGTTGCGCATCAGGTTGAAGAGACCACTGGCGTCCGGAACCCGCGACGCTTCCAAGTGCCCCAGAGCCAGACGGGTGGGCGGCAGCAGGCAGAACATGATCGCCACGCCGCGCAACACCTGCGGCCAGAGCATCTGCGAAAAATCGGTGTCGGCGGTCTGGAAAGCGCTGAGGCCAAGGCCAACGGCGAAGAGAAGAAACCCCGCGCCTGATAGCAGCCGCGCATCGACGCGGCGTTCCAGCGCCACGGCGATCGGCGCGGTGATTAGTTGGGCCATGCCCGTCACCAACATGATCTTGCCGATTTCGAAGGCGTCATGGCCGCGCACGAAGGCCAGGAAGACAGGCATAAGATAGACCGAACCGAACAGCCCAATACCCAGGACAAAGCTCAAGAGGCAGCCGATGGCGAAGTTGCGATCCTTAAAGGTCCGCAGGCCAACGATGGGATGACCCGCCCTGAGGGTACGCCGCGTGAAGAACCCAGACGCCACCAGGCTGAAGGTCAGGAGGCTCACCACCAGCGGCGAAATCCACCCACGCTGCGGCGCCGCCTTGAGCGCCAGCTCCAAGGCCGCCAAGGCCAGCGCCATCAGCACAAGTGACAGGATGTCCAGGCGCCGGGCCTCCCCCGCCACCGGTCGTTCCACCGGCAGCAGCCAGGCAGCCAGCAAGGCGCAGATCAATCCCGGCCCGACATTGACGAGAAAGAGCCACCGCCACGAAAAGGTGTCGGTGACCCAGCCACCGACGATCGGGCCAATCGTGGGAGCCAGGACGGCCAATACGCCTGCGATGGTCGTGGCCACGGCCTGCCGGCGTTCAGGAAAGAGCAGAAATACCGCCGAGAACACCGCCGGGATCAGCGTGCCACCTGAAAATCCCTGTAGCACCCGCCAGGCGACGAGAGGCGCGAAGCCAGTGCTCATGGCGCAGCCCAGAGAGGCCAAACTGAACACGCCGATGGCAAGGACGAAAAGCCAGCGCATGGTCAGCAGGCGCGTCAGAAACCCGGTCAGTGGAATCGCGATCACTTCGGCGATCAGATAGGCCGTCTGGATCCAACTCATCTGATCGGGCGCGATCGCCAGGGCCTGCTGAATGGTCGGCATCGAGGTAGCGACGATCTGGATGTCCAGGATCGCCATGAACATGCCAAGGCACATGATGGCGAAGCCGGCCCAGACCCTGGCCGGCACGCGGTCGTGTTCGAAGATATGGGGCAAGGCGAGCGTCCCGCAGCCGTGCCGGCCCCCCGGCGAGGCCGTGACGCGACGCTTGGCAAATGCGTTGGCGAAGGATGACGTTCCGTCGTCCGGCGGCCAATACCACATGGGCGGAACCTTGAGCGCCGTCGACTGGTTAAGCTGATGACCACAAACCGACCGCGCGTCCGCCGCCGCGAGCGCCTGGTCGGAGTTGCATCATGCCAGCCCCCGTCGCCTTGCTGTCGCTGTCGACCGCGTCGCCGCCCCATCAGATGCCGCAGGTCCAGGTGGCCGAGGTCGCCCGGAGGCTTTTCGAAGGAAAATTTCCGCAGTTTGACCGGATGGCCAAGGTGTTTGAGACCGCCGGGATCAGCACGCGCCAGTCGATCTTGCCGATTGAATGGTACCTGCAACCGCGTTCCTGGCCAGAGCGGACTGCGGCCTATCTGCACGGCGCCGTCGAACTCTTCGTCGAGGCAGCTCAGACCGCGCTCGATGAGGCCAGATTGAAGGGGGCCGATGTCGACATCATCGTCACCGTCTCCTCGACGGGCATCGCCACGCCAAGCCTTGAAGCCCGGGCCATGGCGCGGGTCGGTTTTCGGTCCGACGCGGCGCGCGTTCCGGTGTTCGGCTTGGGATGCGCGGGCGGGGCCACCGGCCTGGCGCTGGCGAGCCGCCTGGCCAAGGCCACGCCGGGGGCAGTCGTGCTCCTGGTGATCGTCGAGCTTTGCACCTTGGCCTTCCGGCTCGAGGACCTGTCCAAGGCCGACATCGTGGCCACGGCGCTGTTTGGCGATGGCGCGGCCGCCGCTGTCCTGCGCTGTGACGAAGGCGGCTTTGCTCATGTGGAGGGCATGGCCGAGCACACTTGGCCGGGTACCCTGGACATCATGGGCTGGCGCGTCGATCCCCAGGGGCTGGGCGTGATCTTCGCCCGCGCCATCCCGCCGTTTGCCCGCGCCAATCTGCGGCCGGCCATGGTTGAAATGCTCGCAAGCCAGAGACTGGGTCTGGAAGACGTCGATCGTTTCATTTGCCACCCGGGCGGCATGAAGGTGATCGACGCCATGGAGATGGCCCTGTCGATGGAGCAGGGATGCCTGGATCACGAACGTGCGGTGCTTCGCGACCACGGCAACATGTCGGCTCCGACGGTCCTCTATGTTCTTGATCAAGCGCGCCGCGCCGGCCTCCCGGGCAGGTCGGTCGTGACCGCCTTGGGCCCGGGCTTCACATCAAGCACCGTCACCTTGAGATCTGCGGCATGACGCTGTCGATCATCGTTCTCGGCCTGGTGACCGTCCAAAGACTGGGCGAACTCGTGCTCGCCAATCATAACACCCGCCGTTTGCTGGCCCGAGGCGCGGTGGAGACGGGGGCAGAGCACTATCCGCTCATCGTCATCCTGCATGCGGCATGGCTGGCAGGACTGTGGCTGCTGGCCTGGAACCGGCCGACCAACCTATTGTTGCTGGCGATCTTCATCGCGCTGCAATTGGCGCGGGTCTGGGTGATCGCGACCTTGGGCGATCGCTGGACGACGCGGATCATCACCTTGCCTGGGGCGGATCTCGTGCGAAGGGGACCATACCGCTTCGTGTCTCATCCAAACTACGTGGTGGTCGCCGCCGAGATCGCCGTCCTGCCCCTGACTTTCGGCTTGCTCGGCTTCGCCGTCCTGTTCTCGTTTTTGAACGCCGCTGTCCTGTGGATACGCATTCGCAGCGAGGGGCGCGCGCTCGCGTCGGCGACCCAGGACCGGCCGCGCTCGTAGCCGCGCGCACGTGGCGCGAAGATCTGAGTTTCCTAGCCGCCGTGTTTGCGGACATAGGCCTCGAGATCGGCCTTGGACTTGGTATTCTCGTCCACCGTGGCTTGGGCCAGCCTGCGGGCTTCGGGATCATCGCCAGTCTTCAGCACGCTTTGGCTCATGTCGATGGCGCCTTGGTGGTGAGCGATCATCACCTTGGCCCAAAGGACATCGATGTCGGGCGCGCGTGCCGACATCATGCCGCGGCTCATGCGCATGCCGTCCGATTTTAGCGCTTCAGCGCCGGCCTTGTCGCGGGGTGATTTCATCTGTGATTGAGCGCCAGGGGTTGCGTGGCTGCTCATGGATTGGGCCATGGCCCAGTCGCAGCTCGCACTCAGCAAGGCCGCCGTCCCTAAAACGCGTAAGATCGCTCGCATTTTTTAAACCCTGAAACCCAAGGACCGGCCTGCCGGACGCGGCATTGTCGTCGTTGGTAGGAATCTAGAGCGCCAAGCCGATATTTGTTGCGCCGGCGGAGGGATTATCTCGACCTCGTCCAAGCCGGCGCTTCGACACGGGAGCGGCCGGTCAATTGCGGCGCCCCATAGGGCGCGCGCAAAATCCGGCCCAGACATTCCTATGGCGAGCCCTGGTCCGAGGTGTTGCTGATCTCCAGCCCCTGGAACGCCATAGCGCCGATGGCCGCCATCAGGCGATCTGGCGTCAAACCCTCTATTTCGGGCACCCATTTGGCCAGCCAGATCAGCATGCCAAGCATCAGATTGACCACCAGCTGCGCCTCGCAGCGCATGATCGAGCCGTCCTCCATGCCATCGGTCAGGAAGCGCTCCAGGTGGCCTTTCAGGAGATCACCCCACTGGGTGATCTCGCGACTCTGATCGTCGTCGAGATAGGAAAACTCCCCATAATAGAGCTGGGGGCCGTTGCGCGCCGAGTCGCACAAAAGGACGTTGAAAAAGAAGTGCAGTTTTGCCGCGCCCGACCCGCTGGTCTGATCAGCTGAGGCCAGCAGCGCTGCAAACCGTTCCAGGGATTGGCGATGGCAGGCAAAAACCAAAGCCTGCTTGTTGGGAAAATAATAATAGAGCGCGCCTTCGCCTAGATCGAGCGTCGCGGCGATCTCCGCCATCGTGGTGTTGGCGTAGCCCTTAACATTGATGATTTCGATCGCGGCTCGAAGGATCGCGTCGCGCTTCTTGGCCGACTTGCGGCTGTTGGCCAGAGTCCGGGGCTGATCGCGGGCAGCGGGCTTCAAGGCGCCGAGCTTGTTCACGGAAGGCTATCCATCGG
>JACMOF010000319.1 GCA_014378155.1 Caulobacter sp.
CACGAAAAGGCCGTTTCGGCTCGACGGGCAAGGCTGGTTGCGACAAAAGACGCTGATGAAATTCTTGGACCAGTGCAAAATCTATCTGCGCTCCGGCAACGGTGGCGGCGGGGCGGTCTCGTTCCGACGCGAGAAGTATATCGAATACGGCGGCCCCGACGGCGGTGACGGCGGGCGCGGCGGCGACGTCTGGATCGAGGCCGTCGATGGCCTCAACACCCTGATCGACTATCGCTACCAGCAACACTTCAAGGCCGGCACCGGCATCCATGGCATGGGTCGCGGCCGTCACGGCGCGTCCGGCGATGACGTGCTGCTCAAGGTCCCGGTCGGCACCCAGGTGCTGGAGGAGGACAAGGAGACCCTGATCGCCGACCTCGACACCGCCGGCATGCGCATTCGCCTGGCCAAGGGCGGCAACGGCGGCTGGGGCAATCTGCACTTCAAGGGTCCGGTCAACCAGGCGCCGAAATATGCCAATCCCGGCCAGGACGGTGAGGAGCTGTGGATCTGGCTCCGCCTGAAGTTGATCGCCGATGTCGGGCTGGTGGGCCTGCCCAACGCCGGCAAGTCGACCTTCCTGGCCGCCGCCAGCGCCGCCAAGCCGAAGATCGCCGACTATCCCTTCACGACCCTGACCCCCAATCTGGGCATGGTGGACCTGTCGACCAGCGAGCGCTTCGTGCTGGCCGACATTCCCGGCCTGATCGAGGGCGCCAGCGAGGGCGCGGGCCTGGGCACTCGCTTCCTGGGCCATGTCGAGCGCTCGGCGGTGCTCATTCACCTGGTGGACGGCACGCAGGACGATATCGCCTTGGCCTGGACCACGATCCGCGGCGAGCTGGAAGCCTATGGCGACGAACTGGCCGACAAGTCCGAGATCCTGGCGCTGAACAAGGTCGACGCCCTGGATCCCGAGACCCGCGAAGCCAAGCGCGCCGAACTGCAAGCGGTCTCCGGCGTCAAGCCGATGATGGTGTCGGGCGTTTCGGGCGAGGGCGTCACCGAGCTGCTGCGCGCCGCCTTCATCCAGGTGCGCATCCGTCGTGGCGAGACCCCCGTCGAGGCGGCGGTCGAAGAGGCACCCGAAGCGGAAACCCCCGGCGGCTGGAACCCCTAGGTGTCGGCCCAAAATGCGACAGAGGGGGGGGGAGCGCTCAAGGCGGCCAGGCGGATCGTCTTCAAGGTCGGTTCGGCCCTGCTGGTCGACGCCGAGACCGGCGCGCCGAACGGCGCCTGGCTGAACGCCTTTTGCGGTGATCTCGCCGCCCTGCGGGCCCGGGGCCAGCAGGGGGTGGTGGTGTCGTCCGGCGCCGTGGCCCTGGGCCGCCGCCGCCTGGGCCTGACCTCTGAAAAGATGGGGGGACGCAAGTCTCTGACCCTGCCAGAGAAGCAGGCCGCCGCCGCCGCCGGCCAGTCGGTGCTGATGCGGGCCTGGGAGGAGGCGCTGGAGCCGCACGGCGTGGTCGCCGCCCAGATCCTGCTGACCCGCGACGACACCGAGACCCGTCGCCGCTGGCTCAACGCCCGCGCCACCGCCGAGACCCTGATCGCCCTGGGCGTGGTCCCCGTGGTCAATGAGAATGACACGGTGGTCACCGAGGAGATCCGCTACGGCGACAATGACCGCCTGGCGGCCCGGGTGGCCCAGATGGTCGGGGCCGACCTGCTGGTGCTGCTGTCGGACATCGACGGCCTCTACACCGCCGACCCGCGTCGCGACCCCGGAGCCCGCCATATCGAGCGGGTGACCGAGATCCCCCCCGCCATCGCCGCCATGGCCGAGGGGGCCAACGCCGCCGCAGGCGTGGGCACCGGCGGCATGGCCACCAAGATCGCCGCCGCCCGCATCGCCCGGGCCGCCGGCTGCGCCACCCTGATCACCCTGGGCTCGCGCCCTCACCCGCTTCAGGCCATCGAGGCGGGGGCCCTGGCCACGGTGATCGAGGCCGTCGCGTCCCCCGCCGCCGCCTACAAGGCCTGGATCGCCGGGTCTCTTGCCCCCCAAGGCTGGCTGACCGTCGACGCCGGCGCCGCCGCCGCGTTGCAGACCGGCAAGAGCCTGTTGTGCGCCGGGGTCCGGGCCGTCGAGGGGCCGTTCGACAAGGGCGACGCCGTCCGGGTCCGCGACGAGACCGGGCGCGAGATCGCCCGAGGTCTGGTGCGCTATGACAGCGCCGACGCCCACCGCATCGCCGGCCTGCGCTCCGACGCCATCGAGGCCGAACTGGGCTTCACCGAGGGCCCGCTGATCCATGCCGACGACCTGGCGGTGGGGGGATAGATGCGGCGTCTTGCGCCTGTTGTTCTGGCGGTCGGCGCCTTGCTCGGGGGTTGCGCCGCCCTGCCCTCGGCAAAGGTTTGCCCGGCGGGCCAGAGCGCCGGCCGTGAGGCGCAGCTGTTTTTCGGCCGCAATGTCGGCGACCGGGTCGGGGTGTCGGAGGCCGAGTTCGCGCGGTTTGTCGATGACGAGCTGACGCCGCGCTTCCCCGATGGCCTGACCGTGCTCGACGCCGCCGGCCAATGGCGCGGGGCCAGCGGGGTGATTGACCGCGAGCCGTCCAAGTTGGTGATCCTGGCCCTGCCCGGCCGCGTCGGCGACGAGGCCAAGCTGGACGCCGTGCGGGCGGCCTACAAGGCCCGCTTTTCTCAGGAAGCCGTCATGCTCGCCATCCATCCGATCTGCCTGGGCTTCTGAAGCGACAAGTCCCCCCCCCCGTGGGCCCCCGTGCGGGAGGTGGTCGCGCAGAGACCGGGTGGGGGGCGTTTTCGGCTCGAAGATCGCAGTCTGGCCGTCATCCGATCCCTCCCCCCTCCGTCGACGTCGCCGACACCTGCCCACCGGGGGAGGACTTCACGCGGGTCGCCGCTGAAGCTGATCGGAAAGGGTCGCGGAGCGGCGGACGACGTCCGGAGTTTTGCGAGTTTAGTACCATTTCGACGAAGCCGATCGCTCCGCGCCATCGTTGTTTGAGCGCGCCAGCGGTTGTGACGCTGATTATTTTGTAGAGCGTTGAAAGGGCTGGAGTTTGGGGTGAAGCTTTGTGGGGATGGAGGGGCGGCGATGCCCGGCGGGGACATGCACTCATTCCAATACCTGTCAAAACCTGCCGAGACGTTGGGGGTGAGTGCGTGTCCCCATCGTCATCCCCGACGCTTCAAGGCTGCCCGTTCCAATCCTGCGACGCAGCGGGCGAAGATGGGGACACGCACTCACGGCCAACCCCCTGCAACCCGGCCACCGTCCGGGCATGAGCGCGTGTCCCCGGCGGCGACTTGAACCCGCCCAGCCCCTCCCCCATCCGCCCGCAACGGCGAGGCCGCGCCTTGAAACCTTGATGGCGAGCTTGCTCTGGCGTCTGGCCG
>JACMOF010000320.1 GCA_014378155.1 Caulobacter sp.
GCCCCGGTCAGCCCGGCCCCGGCCCGCATCGCCGCCGAGAACAGTCTGGACCTGTCGAAGGTCGCCGGCACCGGCAAGGACGGCCGGGTGACCAAGGGCGACGCCCTGGCCGCCCTGGAAGCCCGCGCCAACGCTCCGGCCCCCGCCGCCGCCCCGGCCGCGCCGCGCGCCATCCATGAGCGCGAAGAGCGGGTGAAGATGACGCGCCTACGTCAGACAATCGCCCGTCGCCTGAAGGAAGCCCAGAACAACGCCGCCATGCTGACGACCTTCAACGAGGTCGACATGACGGCGGTGATGGCCCTGCGCGGTCAGTACAAGGACATCTTCGAGAAGAAGCACGGCGTGAAGCTGGGCTTCATGTCGTTCTTCACCAAGGCCGTCGTGGCCGCCCTGAAGTCCGTGCCGGACGTCAATGCCGAAATCGACGGGACCGACATCGTCTACAAGAACCACTATGACATCGGCGTGGCGGTCGGCACCGAGAAGGGCCTGGTGGTTCCGGTCGTCCGCGACGCCGACACCCTGAGCCTGGCCGAGATCGAAAAGGCCATCGGCGCCCTGGGCAAGAAGGCCCGCGACGGCCAGCTGTCGATCGACGACATGCAGGGCGGCACCTTCACCATCACCAATGGCGGCATCTACGGCTCGCTGATGTCGACCCCGATCCTCAACGCGCCGCAGTCGGGGATCCTCGGCATGCATGCGATCAAGGAGCGGGCCATGGTGGTGAACGGCAAGATCGAGGTCCGGCCGATGATGTACCTGGCGCTTAGCTACGACCACCGCGTGGTCGACGGCCAGGGCGCCGTGACCTTCCTGGTCAAGGTCAAGGAAGCCCTGGAAGATCCGCAGCGTTTGTTGCTCGAACTGTAGCCGGCCGCCTTCAGGGTTGATCAAGAAAACGGGGTGGGGGGGGGGCGTGCCCCGCACCCCGTTTCCATGTCTGCCTCTTATCCCGTCTTCCCGGCCAAGGCCGGGAAGACGGATAGAGGAGGGCTGCGGCCCTAGTTTTAGGCCTGGGTCAGCTGCCACTCGCCGCGCGTATCCTTGCAGGCGCTGTAGCGCTCCGTGGTCGGACGATCACCCGAGGTGCTGACCGAGGCGGCGATCACCCGGCAGCCGGGGGCAGGGCCGTAACCATTCTGGGCCAGCAGCGAGGTCGAGACATAGCCGGCGCCATAGCCGCCGCGGCCGACCAGCAGCCAGTTGCTCGACGGCACGCCGCCCAGGACCTCGACCCGATCGCCGGCCGACAGCTTGCCGACCACCGCCGAACGGGTGGACGGGCCAGCCCGAAGGTTGGCGGTCGAGCGGGCGGTATAGTCGCCGCTCACGGCGTCATAGCTGTCCAGCACCTTGATATTGCGCTCGAAGCGCAGGCCATCGCCGCTCAGCGGCGGGCCGTAGGACGACGACACCACGTCGATCCGGCCCGAGGCCCCGGTGCGCGGGTTGTTCCAGGTCTGCGAGCGGCCCTCTTCCAGGGCGCGCTTGGTGGCCTGTTGGGCCAGGGCGGTGTCGGTCGACTGCATGCGGCAGCCAATATAGGAGCCCGCCGCCGCGCCGGCCGCCGCGCCGACCAGGGCGCCCAGGGTCTTTTCGTTCTTGCTGATCTTGCTGCCCAGCAGGGCGCCGAGGCCGGCCCCGACCAGGGCGCCGCCCTCTTGCTTCTTGCCCGAGCCTTCGCAGGAGAACAGCCCGCCCAATCCCTTGGACTGGGCCATGGCGGGGGCGGGGACCACGACAAGCGAGCCGAGCATGGCCGTGACCGAGAGGGCGGCGGCGATTTGATGTCTGGTCATGGGCGATGTTCCTTCGGTTGAAAAGCGTTGAACGCTTGAGATTGGTTGGCGCGCCTGGCTCTCGTGATACAACTAATCAACGATAAGGGAGGAAGGCACGTGCACGACAAGTTGGACTATAGCTGCTTTGACGTCGAGATCGAGGCGGGTGTCGCCCATCTGATCCTCAAGCGCCCCGAGGCTTTGAACACCATGACCCGCGCGTTCTGGAACGAACTGCCGGCGATCATTCGCGACATCGACGACAACGCCCGCGCCCGCTGCATCGTCATCTCCTCGACCGGCAAGCATTTCTGCGCCGGCATGGACCTGTCGGTGTTCACCGACGGTGAGGGGGTGACCGGGGGAGAACCCGCCGACCGTTTCGTGGCGGCCGAGAGCTTCCGCCGCCACGTGCATCACCTGCAGGACACGTTCAACTGCCTGGACGAGGCCCGGATGCCGGTGATCGTCGCCATCCAGGGCGGCTGCATCGGCGGGGCGGTGGACTTCACCAGCGCCTGCGACATTCGCTACGCCACCGCCGACGCCTTCTTCACGATCCACGAGATCAATATCGGCATGACCGCCGATGTCGGCACCTTCCCGCGCCTGTGCAAGTTGATCCCCGAGGGCTGGGTGCGCGAGCTGGCCTATACGGGCCGGCGGCTGCCCGCCGCGCGGGCGCGTGACATCGGCCTGGTCAACGAGGTGTTCGCCACCCACGAAGAGGTGGTCGCCCACGCCCTGGCCACCGCCCGCGAAATCGCCAGCAAGTCGCCCCTGGCCGTGGCTGGCAGCAAGGTGATGATCAACTACGCCCGCGACCATTCGATCCGGGACGGGCTGGACTATATCGCCACCTGGCAGACCGGCATGTTCTCGCCGCCGCACATGATGGAAGCCTTCCAGGCCAAGGCCCAGGGCCGCGAACCGGTCTATCCCGACCTCGTGCCGCTGCGAAAGCGCATGTAGCTCTGGGGGAGGGCTGTTCAGGCCGTGTAACGTTTGTCATCCCGGACAAGGCCCGCGGAGCTGCGGATCCGGGACTGCCGAAAGCGCCTGCATTGACGCCTCGATCAACGCGTCCGTGACCGGCTGAACCAGCTTTCCGCGCGCCTGGACGACGGCGACTGGCTAGACGGGGTCTTCAGCGCTGGCGACCTGATGATGGTGACCGCTCTGCCCAGATTGACGGGATCGGGGATCCTGGAGGCCTGTCCGAATCTGGCGGCCGCTGTCGCTCGCGGGGGGGCGCGGGCCGCCTATCAGCGCGCCTTCACCGCCGCATCGGGCGGCGGATAGCCCGCGAACCCTTCCGGCAGCTCGGCGCTGGTCAGGTCGCAGCCGTCCAGCTTGCAGCGGCCGAGATCGGCGTCGATGAAGCGGGCGCGGCGGGCGCTGGCCCCGGTCAGGTTGGCGTTACGGAGGTTGGCGCGGCTGAGGTCGGTGCGCAGGATCCGGCCCTGGCTGATGGTCAGGGGACCCAGCCTGGCGCCGCTCAGGTCGGCCCGAGCCAATTGAGCGCCGACCAGACGCGCGCCCCGCAGGTCGGCTCCCCGCAGGTTGACGCCCCGCAGGTCGGCCTCGGTCAGGTTGGCGCCTTGCAGATGCACGCCCTCGAGGTCCATGCCGAAGAAGATCGCGCCCGGCGCCGACAGACCGCTGAGCTTGCGGCCCTTCAATCGCTTCAGCGGCCTGAAATCGACCATCGGGATCCTGGCGGCCGCGCCGTCGCGGCCCTGGGTGGCGATGTGCAACTCGTGCAGTTCGAGAATGTCGTGCAGCGGCTCGTCATCGACATAGATCAGCGGCGGCGGGGCGCGCAGCACCCCCGTCAGGTCGGCGAGCTCGAGGCTGGCCCCGGCCAGGTCGGCGCCGACCAGCACGGCCTTGCGCAATGAGGCCCCGCTCAGGTCGGCGTTGTAGAGATTGGCCCGCGAGAGGTTGGCGCCATCCAGCATCGCGTGATTCAGCCGCGCGCCCTGCAGGCTGACGCCGGTCAGGTCGGCGTCGGTCAGGTCGGCGGCCCGGGCGAAATCGCCGCTCATCTGGGCGCCGGCCAGGTTGGCGCCGCGGGCCACCGCATGGTCCAACTCGCCGCGCCGGGCGCGGTGCTGGAGGATCTTGAAGCCCTCGGCGGCGTCCTGGGTGGCGGTGACGCCCTCGCGCAGGTCGCAGCCCGACAGGTCGGCCCCCGACAGGTTGGCCCCGCGCAGGCAGGCCCCGCGCAGGTCGCAGCGTGACAGGTCGGTCTCGCGCAGGTCGGCGTCGCGCAGGTCGGCTCCGTAGAGGGTGGCGCGGGTCAGGACGGCGCGGGCCATCAGGGCCCCCGACAGCCGTGCGCCCGTCAGGTCGGCTTCCGAAAGATTGACGCGTTCCAGATTGACGTTGTCGAGATCGACATAGGAGAGGTTGGCCCGGGTCCCGCCCGGCTGGCCCTTCAGGTAGCGCGCGTGGGCCTCGACCATGGCCTTCAACGCCCGAAGCGGAAAGGTTCGGATCAGGCCGGCTTGAGCGGAGGGGGCGGCGGCGGACATTCTGGTGGGCTCTTTTCGCCGAACCCTGTCATGTCGGCTTTAAGGAAAGGTTCGATTTGCCCAGAAAAGTCAAAGCCATCCGCGACGTCTGAACCACAGCAGCGGTCCGGCGGCGGCGGCGATCATCAAGAAGATGGCGAACGGGTAGCCGTGCAGCCAGGCGAGCTCCGGCATGTGCTGAAAGTTCATGCCGTAGATCCCCGCCACCAGGGTCGGCGGCAGGAACATCACCGAGAAGACCGAGAAGATCTTGAAGATCGCGTTCTGCTCGATGTTGATAAAGCCTAGCGCCGCATCGAGCAGGAAGGTGATGTTGCCCGACAGGTAGTTGGAATGGTCGGTGATCGACTGGACGTCACGTTGCAGCGATTTGAGGTGGTCGCGCAGTTCCCGGTCGCCCTCGAACTGGTCGGCCAGGCTGGCGAAGCTGAGCAGGCGGGCCAGACTGACCAGGCTGTCGCGAGCCTTGGAATTGATGATCTGGGCCCGGCCCAAGCGGTTGAGGATCGCCTCGAACGCCGCGCCGCGCGGGCGGCTGAAGATGATCCGCGACTGGACCTCGACCTCGCCCGCCGTGCGCTCGAGAATGTCGGCGGTGCGGTCGATCACCGCGTCCAGCAGGCCCAGGAAGGTCTGGGCGCCGCTGGGGCACAGGCTGGGCTGGCGCTCGGCCTGGGCGGCGAACACCGCGAAGGCTTTCGGCTCGACATAACGGATCGTGACCAGCCGCTGGCCGGTCAGCACGAAGGTCACGGGGGCGGCGGTGGGCAGGTCGCTGTCGGCGTGGGCCAGAACCGTGGCGGTCATGAAGGTGCCGCCATCCTCCTGATAGAGGCGCGAGGAGGCCTCGATCTCGGCCATCTCCTCGCGGGTGGGCAGCAGCAGGCCGATCGATTTCTCGACCGCCACTTCTTCGGCGCGGGTAGGATCGACCAACTCGATCCACACCGCGTCGTCGGGCAGCCGCCAGTCGGGCTTCAAGCCGCCCGACTCGAAGCCCGGCGCGCCATGGCGCAGCACTCTCAGCATGGAAGGGTCGCTTTGTTCACGCGCCGGGCATGGCCCAGCGCGCGCCTCAGGTCAACGCGCTTGCGGCTTGTCGTTGTCTTGCGAGGAGGCGATCAGGGCGGCGATGCGGTCGGTCGAATCCGCGGCTTGGTTGATCATGTCCAGCGGCGAGCTGGCGCGGACCGAAGCGGCGACCTGGTTGGCGGCCGACTTGGCCAGCGAGACGGCGGCGTTCTGGGCCAAGGCCAGTTTCGAGGTCGCGGCGGCGATCGTGGTGGCCTGGGCGTTCTGGTAGATGAAGCCGTGGGTCGGATAGACGGTGGTGCCCAGATCTCGAATCGGGTCGTACCAGACCTTCACCGCGCTCCAGTCGCCGGCTGGCGAGACGTCGACCACGGTGACGTCTTTTTCGACTTGGCCGCGGCCGCCGTCGATGATCGACCAGTTGGCGTGGGTCACCTGGATCACCCGATCGGTCAGCACCTGGCTGACGAAGGCGACGTGGCCAAGATTCATGCGGGCGGTGGGCTTGAAACAGAGAACGGCGCCGGAGCGGGGCATGAAGCCGGTGTCGTACTTGCCGACCGCCTGGGTCCACCAGGTGCGGGCGTCGCCAAAGATTTGGATGCCCGACATCAGACGCGCGAACGGGACGCACTGCCAATACCCGTCAGCCTGCGCGCCGGTCATCGGCACAAGGCTGATCATGGCGGCCGCGGCCAGGGAACCCCAGAAGGTTCTCGTCCGTTTCGTCATGCTTTGGGTGCTCCCCCGCGTCACTGGGCCAAGGGATAACCCTGACAGACAGATATGAAAAGTCTGTTTATCCGGCGCTAATCGTGGCAGGGCGTCGCGACCGCCAGCCTCGCGCCCAAGCTTTCATGCGTTCGCGGGCCGGTTTCTCGATGAGGTGATACGACATCGCCGACAGCGGGACCAGCGCCAGAACAATCGCCAGCCAAGCATAGAGGGGCAGTTGCTCGCCCTCGATCTTCAAGAGCCTGGCCGCTGCATTGACCGCCAGGATCTTCCAGGGGATGCAGATCATGTAGGTCGAGTAGCTGATCTCGCCCAAGTACACGAGCGGGGCTTGGGTCGCAAAGCGTGACCCTGCGGCGGCCATGCCCGCGAGGGTGACGATCAGCCCCCCCAGGGTCATGACGATGATCTGGTCCGGGGCGCCGAAATGCACGGCCAGAAGGACCGCGGCGCCCGCGAAACAGGCAGCCAGCCCTGAGAATCGTCCGGTCACGGCGCCCGAGCGCCACAGGGCGTGCAGGGCGCAGCCATAGGCGAAGCACGGCACGATGCGCAGGAACCCCCAGCGGATGGTGGCCTCGGTCAGCGGAAAGCCGGCCAGGGCCTGGAAGGCGGGATATAAGGCGGCGATCAGGGCCAGGGCCAGGCCAACGGCGACCCGCGGCCGGTCGCGCAGCCGCCACGCGGCCAGGGCGAAGATCGGGAAACTGAGATAGGCGAACCACTCGGCCGA
>JACMOF010000321.1 GCA_014378155.1 Caulobacter sp.
GACATCCACGCCCGCGACCTGTTGAAGGTCACCGCCCGCCTGTCGCCCGACACCCTGCATCGCCAGCGCAACGACGCCGGCCGCCGGGTCGGCGATATCGGCAAGCGCCTGGAGCTGGCCGCCCGCCGCGCGCCGGAGCGGATCGGCCAGCACGCTCGCCTGCCGGCTCTGCAGGACCGGATGAACGCCTGCGCTCATCGCCGGCTGGAGCGGGAGGGCGACCGTCTGGCCAGCCTGGACAAGCTGCGGCAGTCGCTCAATCCCGAACGCCCGCTGGAGCTGGGCTTCGCCCTGGTCCGCAAGGCCGACGGCACGATCGCCCGCTCGGCCGGCGAACTGGCCAGCGGCGAGCGCGTGAACCTGAAGTTCAAGGCCGGCGACCGCGACGCGGTGATCGACGGGGAGGGTTCGGAAATCGTCCCGCCGGCGCCCGTCGCAGCGAGGCCGGCGCCCAAGCCCAAGCCGCCTTCGCCCCCCTCGAGCCAGGGGGGCCTCTTCTAGGCTGCCCACCTATTCCCCCGCCCCCAATTGTCGTAAAAGACCATGATGAACACGTTCGATCCCAATCTCGGCAAATCCGGCGGCCCGGCCACGCTGCACTACGGCGACGGCGAGTTCGCCGTCATGAGCCCCGGCCACTACGTGCTGTGCGCCGTTACCGGCGCGAAGGTGGCGCTGGAAAACCTGCGTTACTGGAGCCCGGAGTTGCAGGAAGCCTATGCCGGCCCGACCGAAGCGCTGAAGCGCTGGCAGGAGAGCCGAGGCTGAACCGGCGACGCGCGCTTCTTGGCCTGACCACCGGCCTGGCCGGGGCGCTTCTTCAGGGGTCCATCGCCCGCGCCGCCGCGCCGGGCCTGACGCTGTCGGGAAAGTTTGTGCAGGGCGGCTTCGTGGTGGGTCGCACTGCGCCGCGCGCCCAGGTGCTGCTCAACGGCGAGCCCGCCACCCAAGCTTCGGCGGCCGGCTGGTTCGTGATCGGCTTCGACCGCGACGCGCCGCCGCCGGCCCTGACCACCGTCGAGACCGCCGACGGCGCCGCCAGCCACCAGGCGACCATCGCCCCGGGCGACTTCGACATCCAGCGCATCGACGGCCTGGCCGGCGACCAGGTCTCGCCCAGCGACCCTGCGTTGCTGACCCGCATCGCCGCCGAGAACGCTCGCAAGGGCGCCGGCTTCGCGAGCAGGATCGACGGCGACTTTTTCCGCACCGGCTTCATCATGCCGCTCCAGGCCATACGGCGCTCGGCGCGGTTCGGCGGGCAGAGGATCCTGAACGGCGAGGCCAAGCGCCCGCATTACGGCGTCGACTTCGCGGCCCCGGTCGGCGCGCCCGTGGTGGCCCCCGCCGCCGGCGTGGTCAGCTTCGCCGAGACCGGCCTACACTATGAGGGCGGGCTGATCCTGATCGACCACGGCCAGGGCCTGATCACCGCCTACCTCCACCTGTCGCGCGTTGACGTGACTGCTGGCCAGACGCTCGCCCAAGGGCAACTCATCGGCGCCGTGGGCAAAGAAGGCCGCGCCACCGGTCCGCACCTTTGCTGGCGGATGCGTTGGCATGGTCAGAACCTGGATCCGTCGCTGATGATCGGCCCCGCTCCGCCTCGCGTCTGAAGCGACTTTTGTTGCACGCCTGATATGTCGAGGATCGACATAGCGTCAACCTTGACGTATCCCACCCCTCTCGTTGACGCCTTGGAGGTCAGCCTGGATGTCTGCGGCGCTAGAGCAGCTGCGTTTCCTGCTGGTGGACGATAACCATCATATGCGAGCGATCGTTTCGACGATCCTCAAGGGCGTGGGTGTTCGACACGTGTACGAGGCGATGGATGGGGCCGAGGCCCTGCAGGTGGTCCGCGATCGAGAGGTCGACATCGCCATCGTCGATTTCAAGATGACGCCGCTGGACGGGGTGCAGTTTACCCAGCTTGTCCGTCAATCGCCCGACAGCGCCGACCCCTTCCTGCCGATCATCATGCTGACCGGTTTCGCCGAGCGGCACCGGGTGTTCGAGGCCCGCGACGCTGGAGTCACCGAGATCGTCGTCAAGCCGGTCACGGCCCGCTCGCTGCTGGACCGCATCAATACCGTGATCTTCAAGCCTCGGCCGTTCATCCGCACCGAGGACTATTTCGGCCCCTGCCGGCGGCGGCGTGACGATCCCGGCTACAAGGGACCGAAGCGGCGTGGCGCCGAGCGGGTGCTGGAGCTTTAGGGTCTAGTCGCCCCGAGCGGCCATCGCGGCATAGACCTCGTTGGGCCAGCGCCGATGGACCCAGAACCACTCGTGCGGCCGCTCGCGGATGCGCTCTTCCATGAAGGCGTTGACCAGCTTCACGCCGGCCTCGATGTCGGCGGTGCGATCGCCGGTATGGGGCAGGACGATCGGGTCATGGACCACGGCGCGGAATCGGGCGCCCTTGACCCGCTGCACCGACATCGGCTGCAGCACTGTGCCGAAGCGGATAGCGAGGCGCGAGGGTCCCGGCGCGGTGCGCGCCGGGTGACCGAAGAACGGGCTGTCGACGCCATTGTTGAACTTCTGATCGTTCATCAGGGCCACCGACTTGCCCCGCTTCATCCCCTCCAACAGCTCCCGAGCCCCGTCTCCCCCCTTGGGCGCAAAGAGCCGTACGCCGTAACGGAAGCGGCTGGCCTTGATGCGCTCGTCCACATAGGGATTGTTGGCGGCGCGATAGGTCATCTCGCAGATGACGCCGGAATCAACGATCGCCGCGGGCATCACTTCCCAGTTGGACAGATGGCCAGAAACGAAGACCACCGGGGTCTTTTCGGTGGCGATCTGAAAGAGACGTTCCTGATTGACCACTTCGACCCGCCCGGTCGAGGGCAGGATTTTGTCCATCAGCGGAAACTCGGCGAAGGTTCGGCCCAAGCCATCCCATTGAGCGCGCAGCATGGCCGCATGCCAGGCCGGGTCCTTGTCCGGGAAGGCCAGCTTCAGGTTGCGGACAGCCACCTTGTGGGCGCCGCTTAGCGGCCCGGCCGTGCGGCCCAGCCAACCGCCAAAGGCCGAGGCCGCATCGACGCCCAGCAGGCGCACCAGCCCGATGAAGAGGTCGAAACCGAGCGCTTCCGCGCGCCATAGGATGTCCTGGGCCCAAGGCCGACGCTTAACCGACATGAACTCTTAGTAGCCTGCTTTTTTGACAAGTGGGACTCGGCGTAGCGGCCACCCGGGGGCGCCATTCGCCCGGCACGCGACTTGCGGATGTCAACCCAGGCCGTGCCGTTTCGGGACGCTAGCGCAATCGGGGGCGTGAACTCCAATGGGTAACGATATCGACGTCTATCTGGGCAAGCGACTGCGCCGTCGGCGCCGTTTGCTGGGCCTGACGCAACAACAGCTGGCTGGCGCCGTCGGGGTGCGATTCCAGCAGATTCAGAAATACGAGTGCGGCGCCAACCGCATCTCGGCGGCGCGCCTCTGGCAGCTGTCCGAAGCGCTCGAAGTGCCCGTCGGCTATTTCTATGACGGGCTGTCAGATCAGGCTCGCCAGGAAACCGCCGCCGAGGCCGAGGGCGGCGAGATGTTCGCCCGCAAGGAGACGCTGGACCTGGTCCGCGCCTATTACCTGCTGGGCGAGCGTCCGCGACGTCGCCTGCTGGACCTGGCCAAGTCGCTGAATGGTGGCGAGGTCGCCGAGGCCTAGAGCATTTCCCGACCTGACTGCGTCAGGCTGTGAGCTCTAACCTTCTGTTTTGAAGCATTTTTCCTCACGCGAACCGGAACCACTTCGCTCGAAAAATGCTCTGGCCGCGCTAATGGTGGCGTCGAGTCGAAGGGCGGGGTAATTCTCCGCCCATGACGCTCTCCGCCGACCGCCTCGCCCAGTTCGACGCCTTTGTCATCGACCTCAACCGCGCCTCTGCGGCGGCGATCCTGCCGCTGTTCCGGGCGGACCACGGGCTGGAGGACAAGGGCGCGGGCAAGAACCTGCCGCGCGACAGCCACGCGGCCTTCGACCCGGTCACGGAAGCTGATCGCGGCGCCGAGGCGGCGATTCGCGGGCTGATCGCCGAACGCTATCCAGACCACGGCGTGATCGGCGAGGAATATGGCGAGGATCGCCCGGACGCCGAGTTCGTCTGGGTGCTCGATCCCATCGACGGCACCCGCGCCTTTATCTCTGGCCTGCCGCTGTGGACCACCCTGATCGGCCTGCGCCATCAGGGCCGCCCGGTGCTGGGATCGATCGGCCAGCCCTATGTCGGCGAGCTATTCATCGGAAGCGCCGCCGGCTCGCGCCTGATGTCGCGCGGCGAGAGCCGGCCGATCCAGGTGCGGGAGTGCGCCAGGCTGACCGACGCTGTCATCGCCACCACCGATCCCGACGCCTGTTTCGACGGGGCCGAGCGCGGTGCCTGGCTGCAGGTGCGCGCCACCGCCAAGCTGGCCCGTCTGGGCTGCGACGCCTACGCCTACGCCATGGTCGCCATGGGCAAGATGGACATGGTGATCGAGGCCGGCCTGCAGTCCTGGGACATCGAGGCGGCGATCCCGGTGATCGCAGGCGCTGGTGGCGTCGTCACCGACTGGCGCGGCAAGCCGATCGGGCAGAACGGCGGTCAGATGGTGATCGCGGGTGATCGGCGGTGCCTGGATGAGGCGCTGGTGGCGCTCGGGCGGTCGGCGAAGTAGGCCAATTTCTGCGGGTTTAGAGGATCTCGTCCGTCATCTCGTCGAACGCCGCCCAGAACAGCGCCCGGCGCTCGTCGGTCTCGATCAGGATCTCGTGGAAGGCGTCTTCGATCTCGATATAGCGACCGTTGGGGATACGAGCGGCGATGGCTTTCTCGTCCGCCACAAGCACGCGGCTGTCCTGCCCCGCCCCGACGATCGTGACCGGGATAGTGATGGCCTCGACACCCTTGCTCCGCCTCAACCAGGCGCAAGCGGCGAAGGCGAAGTCGGTCCAGCCCCAGGTGATGCCGCCTAGCGCCAGGTCGCGGTTGGCGTGGACCTGAGCCTGAGAGCGGACGTAGCGGGCCGGGTCGTGGGTCAGGGCGTCGTTGGCGAAGGTGTGGGCGAACGGGTCGCCCTTGTCGCCCAGCACATAGTCGCCCGCCAGGCCGGAGCGAGCCATGGTCCAGGCCAAGGCGCGGGCGGCGCGGGCCGGCTTACCGCCGGTGTTCAGCCCCAGCATGGGCGCCGACAGCACTGCGGCGGAAAACCGCGTCTCGCCTTGGGCCAGCATCAGCACCGTCAGGCAACCGCCCATCGAATGGCCCAAGGCGATCCACGGCTTGGGAAGGCGCGCCTCGAAGGCGGCCAGCAGGGCCTGGTAGTCCGAGATGAAATCCTTGAAACCGGCCGCATGACCCTTCAGCCGATCGGGCAGCGCGCGGTGTGACAGCCCCTGCCCGCGCCAATCATGAACCAGCACCACGAAACCCCGGTCCAGCAGATCCTGGACGACCTCGAAATACTTCTCGATCGGTTCGCTGCGGCCAGGGCTTACGACCACCGAACCCCTCGGCGGACCTTCAGGCGAAAAGAAAGCGGCGCGGAGGGTCGCCCCATCCGCGCCGCTGAACCATTCGGCATTTCCGTGATCGGGGACGGGCGCCTCGGGAATCGAGACCAGAGGCGCCGCCCCGTCCATGGATCAGCGCATCTTCGCGAAGAGGGCCGCCATCTTCGACTGCAGGGCCATGGCCGTGCCCATATCGGACAGCTTCAGCTTGCCGGTCATCACCGCCATGGTCGGGTCGAGCGTGCCGGCGCCGATGGCCAGCAGGTCGTCCAGCGACAGGGTCATGGTCAGGTCGGCCGGCTTGTCTTCATTGGTGACCGAGCCGCCGTCGATATGGATGACGCCGGTATCCTTCAGGTCAAACTTCAAGCTCTTGCCCAGGCCGCTGTCGTCGCCAACAGCGCCTTTGATACGATCGGTAATTTCCTGCAACGTGGCCATGAGCGCGTCTCCCTCTTTGTGGCGCGTGAATTCTGCGGCGGCAGACTGGCCGCTGGATCGCGGCGAGTAAACACTGTTCAGACTCGGCCGCCGCTTATTTCTTCTTGTCGTAATAGTCGATGACAGCCGGCGTTCTTCCGAGTCGCACCCGGGTCGCGCCCTTGAACGCGTTGGGCTCGAAAATCACCGCACCCGCCGAAGCTGGCAAGGGCTTGGTGCTTCCGTTGGGGAACACGGCCGTCCCCGACTCGGCTTTCAGGAAGGTCAGTCCCTCCATCTGCGGCGCCATCATCGCCATCGCTCCGGCGGCCTTGCGAATGGCGGCGTTGGACTCCGCGACGGTGGCGATGAGTTCGCGTGCATCATAGTCGGTCGCTGGCTTCAGCACGGGATCTAGCTGCATGGCGACGCCGAACTTGTCACCGGCCGGGACGTCGAACGCGATCTGGGCCTTGGCCTGAAGTTGGGCCAAGGTCGGCGTGCGCTCGAACCGTCCCTCGCCGTCCATTGGCAGAGGCGTGCGCGCGCCGCTCGCCTCGACGAGAACAGCCTTGATCCCGGGGGCCGGCCTCCCATCGCGACGCAGGGCGTAGCTGACCTTCAGTCTCGCGCGCTCAGCGGCGGGGACCTTGAGGAAAGCCTCCAGGAACGAGAAAACCTTGGTGGCGGGAACCAGCTTCCCTGTCTCGGCCCGGGCGATGGACAACGGCGCGGTGGAGACCAAAATCAGGCCGATCAGGCTTGTGGCGGCGGCGCGGCGGGTCGAGATCATGGTTGCTCCGGTCTGATGAACTTCAGAGTCATGCGGTCGCTCTCACCGATCGCGTCGTACTTGGCGTGGTCAAAGCCGGGCTCGGCGGGCTCGCCGCGCGGGGCCGACAACCGGGTCGGCGGCAGGGTCCAGACACCGAACGGATGGTCCTTGGTGTCCTTGGGATTGGCATTGATCTCGCTCTGATCGGCCAGGACGAAGCCGGCCTCCTTGGCCATCTCGACCACGTAGGCCTGTTGCACATAGCCGTCGGCGGCCAGCACGTCCTGCACGCGACCCGGCTCGCCGCGATGTTCCTCGATCCCCAGCACGCCGCCGGGCTTGAGGGCGGTGAAAGCGTCGCGGAAGGCCTTCTCGGTCAGGCTAGCGGCCATCCAGTTGTGCAGGTTGCGCAGGAACAGGATCAGATCCGCCGAACCGGCCGGGGCGACCGGACCGCTGGTCGGCCCAAAGGCGGTGATCACGACGTCGCCATAGACCTTGGGCTTGTCGGTCAGTTTGCGGCGATAGGCCTCGACGATCGCCTTGGCGGTTGGATCATCGGGTAGGTCGGTCTGCAGCGCGGCCGCATAGAGCTTGCCGCTCGTCGCGGCCAGGTAGGGCGCCAGGATATCGGTGTACCAGCCCGCGCCAGGCCAGAACTCGACCACGGTCTGCCCAGGCTTCAGGCCCCAGAACTCCAGGGTCTGGACGGGATGACGCCAGACATCGCGCGCCCTGTCGGCAGCCGAACGCCAATCGCCTTGGGCGGCGTCGCGCAGGCTCATCGGCGCGGCCTTGGCCGGCGGCTTGGCGTCCTCGGCGGCGCTAGGTTTGCGGCCGCAGCCGACCAGGCCCAGCGCGGCCGTTCCCGTGAGCAACGCCCGTCGTGACCAGAGACCACTCGAGTCCATGTTTCCCCCCAAAACCTTCAACGCCTCCGATCTTGCACCCGACCTTGGCGAAACGGCGGCCTGAAGAGGCCGCGAACGACCGTCGTCAGCCAGGTTTGCGGAAGCGTAGGGTCATGCGGTCGCTTTCACCGATGGCGTCGTACTTGGCGTGGTCGAAGGCCGGGTCCGCAGGCTGACCGCCAGGCGCGCTCTGGCGGGCGGGCGGCAGGGTCCAGACGCCGAACGGATGGTCCTTGGTGTCCTTGGGGTTAGCGTTGATCTCGGATTTGGCGTCGAACTTGAACCCGGCCTTTTCCGCCAAGGCCACCACGGTGGCGGTGGCCAGATACCCATCCGCTCCCCTATCGGTCTCGGATTTCGGATCGGCTCGGTGATCCTCGACCGCCAGGATTCCGCCAGGCTTGAGCACCGCGAAGAAGTCGGCGAAGATCTTGTCGGCCACGCCAGGCTGGACGGTCCAGTTGTGGACATTGCGAGCGGTCAGGACCAGATCGGCCGAACCCGGCACGCCCAGCGGCCCGGCCGTGGGGCCGAAATTGGCGAACCGGACCCTGCCATACTTGTCCGGATCCATGAACCGCATCTCGAAGTTCGCGCGGCCTTTGCGCGCGCCGTCGGAGATCTTGGGATTGGACAGGTCGGCCACGCCAGCGATGTAGGTTCCGCCCGTGGTCTTGGCGTAGGGGGCCAGGATTTCGGTCCAATAGCCGCCACCGGGCGACACCTCGATCACGGTCTGATGGGGGTTCAGCCCCCAGAACACCAGGCTTTCATAAGGGTGGCGCGCGCCGTCGCGGGCGACGCTGGCGGCCGTGCGGCTGGGCGAAGCGATGGCGGCCTTCAGGGCGGGATCATCGACAGGGGCGGCGTGGGCCAGGACCGGCGCGGCGCAAAGGGCGACTGCGGCGGCCAGCAGGAGACGGCGGTGTAGGGGCATCGTCGGGCTCTCCGGTTAGGGGCGCGCCGACCTTAACCGTCACCGAACGGCGAGCAAGCGATTCACCCTCAAGGCCCTCATTCAACCCCTTGAAGTGGAAATTCGCCTCACCACCTTGGTCTCGAAGGCGCTGGATCCCCGGGCCTTCCGGACCATCGGCGATGCCTATCCAGGGTCACCAAAGGTCTGAACTGACTGAACAACCTTGCTTTGAAAGAAGGATGTCACCATGCGTACCGTTGACCTTTCACCCTTGTACCGCTCCCTCGTCGGTTTCGACCGTCTGGCCGCCCAGTTGGACGCCGCCGCCTCGAACGAGGCCACCTCGGGCTATCCCCCCTACAACATCGAGCGCACCGACGAGAACGCGTATCGCATCGAGATCGCCGTGGCCGGCTTCAAGTCGGAAGAACTCGGCATCGAGGTGAAGGAAAATCTTCTGACCGTCACGGGCCGCAAGGCCGCCAATGACGAGGCCAAGCACTACCTTCATCGCGGTCTAGCCGCGCGCAACTTCGAGCGGCAATTCCAGTTGGCCGATTATGTGATCGTCACCGAAGCCGCGTTGTCGGATGGACTGCTGTCGATCTCGTTGAAGCGCGAACTGCCCGAGGCTCTCAAGCCGCGCACCATCGAGATCAAGTCGGCCTCGCCGTTGATCGAGGGCGACAAGATCGAAAGCGAGAAGGCAGCCTAACTCCACCTTCACGCGTTACCTGATTTCCCCTCTATGACTGTCAGGGCGGCGCTGCGAAGCGCCGCCCTTTTTCTGGGATCAGTTGAAGCGCATTTACGGGCGCCACCTACTCGCTCGCGCCGGTCTGACGCAGCCTCAGGCTGGTGCGAAGTCCAGGCCTTGGGCTTGGTCGAGGTCGCAGTCGCGGAAACTGGTCTTGGTCAGGCGCGCGCCGGTAAAATCCGCGCCGCGCAGATCGGCGTCGTCAAGGATCGCCTCGCTCAGATCAGCCGACTGGAACAGGGCGTAGCGCAAGCGCGCGGCGGTGAGCTTGGCCTGGGTTTTGCGCTCGGGTCCCAAGGGCAGAGGTGACAGGCAGGCCTGCCTCAGATCGGCCTTGGTCAGGTTGGCGCCCGACAGCTTCGCGCCGCGCAGGTCGGCCCCGCGGAGGTTGGCGGTACGCAGGTCGGCGTTCTGCAGATTGGCGCCCTGTAGCTGGGCGCCGGAAAGATCGATGCCGACCATGCAAGCCCCAGCGGCGCTCATCGCCGTCAGGCGCAAGCCCTTGAGCCTGTCGCCCAGCGGGCGCAGGTCTTCGCCATCGAGGCGGGCGGGGGCGCCTTCCTTGCCCCCAGTCTTGCACCAGGCCTGGTTGCCCAGGCAGCGCTGATAGATCTCGTCAGCTCGCGACATCGCCCGCTCGGTAGACGCCTCGAGACAACCCTGCATGGCCGCCCCCGTCGTGCGGGCCAGAGACGTATCCACGCCGGTCATCACCGCGCCGGTGAAGTTGGCGCCCTCGAGGTTCGCACCCTTGACGTCAGCGCCGTCGAGGATGGCCCCGCTGAGATTGGCTTCCTTCAGATTGGCGCCCGACAGCTTGGCGCCGCGCAGCGAACAGTCGCTGAAGTCGGCCTTGAAGGCCGAGACGCCGGAAAATTGCGAACCGTCGAGGGTGGCGCCTGAGAAGTTGACCTCATCGACCTCGCCGTTGCGGGTCTCGTGGCGGGAGCTCTCCAGCCCCTTGCGGGGATGGGGAATGGCCACCTGGCCCTCACGAAAGTCGGCCTGGGTGAGGTCGGCCTGGGACAGGTTGGCGCCGCGCAGGCAGGCCCCGCGCAGGTCGGCGCGGATGAGGATCGCCTGGCGCAGATCGGCCATGCGCAGGTCGGCGCCAAACAGATTGGCGCGCTCGAGCTTGGTGCGCACCATCCGGCAGCCGTCGAGAATGGAAGCCGAGAAATCGGCGTCGGCGAGGTTACGGTAGGAAAGGTCCAGGCCCGACAGGTTCATGAAGCGCAGCGACGCGCGCTTGCCGCCCTGCTTGCCGGTGACGAACTTCTCGTGTGCAGCCACGATCATGTCCAGCTCGGCTTGGCTGATCCGCCGCCGTCCGGCCATGGTCTGCGCCGCCGTCATCAACCTCAACCTCTTGATACAACTTCAAAATATCGCCGATCAACGAGCGAAGGGTTAAGGCCCGCTCCCAATCATCGCTATTTGTCGAAAAACGACACTTGGCGCTATATGACGTCGTCAAGACCCCGTGCGCCCTGGCGAATGGCGCCGGTGACGTTAACGTCCTTGAGTATGGCGTTGGTGAAATTGGCCCGCGAAAGATCGGCTCCGACCAGGCAGGCCTGCCGCAGATCGGCCCGCGCCAGGTCGGCATTGGTCAGCAATGCGCCGGTCAGGTCGCTGGGCAGAAGCCTGTCGCGGCCGATCAGCAACGGCCCAAGCTGGGCGTCACGCAGGTCCGAGCCCGTCAGCTTGGCCCCTTTCAGCCGCGCCCCGCGCAGATCGGCGCGACGAAGGTTGCAAGCTCTCAGGTCGGCGCCTTCCAGTTGCGCGCCCTGCATCTGCACGCTTTCCATGTCCAGGCCGTAGAACACCGCGCCCTTGGCCGACAGGGCCGTCAGGTTGAAACCGCGCACGGATTTCAGGTTGCGCAGGTCGGCCTTGTCGAACACCGACGGCTTGCCCTCGGCCCCACCGGTCTCGCACCAGCGGGCGTGGTCGGCGATCATCTGCTCGTAGGGCATGTCGGCGATGTCGGTGCCCGAGACCTTGTCGGTCAACGCGCCGTCGAGATTCGTATCGTTGATGTTCCATGACATCGTCTTGGCGCCCACCAGAACGGTGTTGCGCAGGTCGGCGCCGGTCAGGTTGGCGCCGGAAAGGTCGGCGCCCGCCAGGTTGGCCCCATTGAAATTGGCTTGCTTGAGGTTGGCGCGGATCAGCTTGGCGTCCTTGAGGATCGCGTCGCTGAAGTCGGCCTTGGTGGCGATGATGCCAGACAGGCGCGAACGTTCGAGGTTGGCGCCCGCCAGGATCGCGCCATGGGCCTGGGCTTCGCGCTGCACCGGTTCAATGACCCGGTAGCCTTCCTTGCGGTCGGCCGCAGCGATCTGGCCTTCACGCAGGTCGGCCTCGAACAGGTCGGCCCCGGTCAGGTTGGCGCCGCGCAGGCTGGAGCCGCGCAGGTCGCAGCGTCGCATCGAGGCGTCGGTCAAGTCGGAGCCATGCAGATCGGCCCCGTAGAGACTGGCGTTGTCGAGCTTGGTGCGGCGAAAATCGCAGCCGACCAGAAGCGCCCCGGTGAAGTCGGCGTCGCACAGATTGCGGCCGGTGACCGACAGGCCCGACAGATCATAGAAGGCGAACACGGCGCGCGCTCCGCCGAGCCGAGCCGACCATAGGCGGTCGTGCTTGGCGCAGATCAGATCCACTTCGTGTTGCGTCAGGCGCTGATGCTCTTGGCCTGCCGCGGGCGGGGCGTTCATGGGTGCTCTTGTCGTCTCCCCGAAGGGCTAAGCGACCAGCATGCGCGGTCCGGCATTAACGCTGCGTTTCCAACTGCTTCGGGACGCCAGGGTCAAGCTTGCCCAGGCGTCCCGAAGATAGCGTCATCCGATGGCCGGCAGAGGCTGAGCGCGCGACGTGTCCAGGTAGCGAGCGCCGGTCGGCTTGAGGTCGGCGTCCAGGTCAATCACCAGCGGATTGCCAGTCGGGATCTCGACATGGACGATCTCGCTGTCGGGCACGTTGAAAAGATGCTTGACGATGGCCCGCAGAGAATTGCCGTGGGCGGCGACCAGGATCGTCTCGCCGGCCTTCAGCTTGGGCGCGATCTCGGCTTCCCAATAGGGCAGGACGCGGACCAGGGTGGTCTTCAGGCTCTCGGTCGAGGGCAGGTCCTTGGCGGCATAGCGGCGGTCCTTGCTGAAGTCGTATTCGCCGCCAGGGGCCAGTTCCGGCGGCGGAATGTCATAGGAACGGCGCCAGATCGTGACCTGCTCTTCGCCGTGCTTCTCGGCCGTCTCGGCCTTGTTCAGTCCGGTGAGGCCGCCGTAGTGGCGCTCGTTCAGGCGCCAGTCCTTGGTGACCGGCACGAAGCTCTGGCCGGCCGCGTCCAGGGCCAGGTTGTTGGTGCGGATCGCCCGGGTCTGGACCGAGGTATAGGCCTCGTCGATATCGATGCCGGCGGCCTTGATCAGCTCGCCGCCCTTGCGGGCCTGGGCCTCGCCCTCGGCGGTCAAATCAACGTCCACCCAGCCGGTGAAGCGGTTTTCGAGATTCCATTGGCTTTGGCCATGGCGGAGCAGGACGAGGACGGGCATCGGGCCTCCAGGATGTGTCGTAGGGCGGGCTAAGCCCCGAGGAACCTTGCGTCAAGCGCCACGCCCTTCTCTCGCCCCCCTCTCCCTGTCTAAAAAAATGGGGCGTGCTATAGGCAGGTCATGCCTGATCGCATCTTCATGCCCCTCATGGCGCTCATTGGCCTGGCCATGATCGCCCTCGCAATGATCCTGCCGCAGGGCTATGGCGACCGCTCGCCCGGTCCATGGGGCGACGTGCCGTTGCAGCAAACGCCAGCGATGCGACAGAAAATCCAGCGCGAGAAGGACGCGGCCGTCCGGCAAGAGGCCGAAGCGACACGCGCCGCCAGCGTCGCCCCGCCGAGCCGCCCATGAGCGCCTTCGACGCCATCGTCGTCGGTCAGCGGGTCCTCAACGCCGAGTCCGAGGCGCTGAGTCAGCTATCCGAATCGCTCGGCGATTCGTTCGTCCGCGCCGTCGAGACCCTGTTCGACGCCAAGGGCCGTGTCGTCTGCACGGGTATCGGCAAGTCCGGTCACGTGGCCCGCAAGATCGCCGCCACCCTGGCCTCCACCGGCTCGCCTGCGATGTTCGTCCATGCCGCCGAGGCCAGCCATGGCGACCTGGGCATGATCGGTCAGGGCGACGTCGTGCTGGCCCTGTCGAAGTCGGGCGAGGCGCGTGAGCTGTCCGATAGCCTGGCCTACGCCAAGCGCTTCGCGATCCCGCTGATCGCCATCACCGCCATGGCCGACAGTCAGCTGGGCCGCGCCGCCGACATCCTGCTGCTGCTGCCCGATGCGCCGGAGGCCACCGCCGAGGTCAATGCCCCGACCACCTCGACCACACTGCAAATGGCTCTGGGCGACGCCCTGGCCGTCGCTTTGCTGGAACGCCGCGGCTTCACCGCCAGCGACTTCCGTGTCTTCCATCCGGGCGGCAAACTGGGCGCCATGCTGCGCACGGTCGGCGACCTGATGCACGATCACGACGAACTGCCGCTGACCCGCGAAGCCGCGCCGATGTCCGAAGCCCTGCTGATGATGAGCGAAAAGCGTTTCGGCGCTGTCGGCGTGGTCGCACCCGACGGAACGCTCAGCGGACTGATTACCGATGGTGACCTGCGTCGCCACATGGATGGGCTGATGAGCCACACCGCCGGCGAGGTCATGACCCGCGCTCCCCTGACGATTGCCCCCGGCGCCCTGGCGGCCGAGGCTCTGAAGGTGATGAACGATCGACGCGTCACGGTGTTGTTCGTGGTCGACCAGAAACGCCCAGTCGGCATCCTGCATGTGCACGACCTTCTACGCGCCGGCGTGATCTGAACGCGAACCTGCTATCCAACCACGGACGGCGCGGCTAAACGCAGCACTCCCTAATCGAGCGAGCCCGATGTTCTCAATCCCCCGCACCGATCTCGTCCCCAACACCGCCGCCTACGAGAACGAGCCCTTGGTCAAGGCGACGGGATTTCGCGAATACGACGCGCGCTGGCTGTTTGGGCCTGACATCAACCTGCTGGGCATCCAGGCGCTGGGCCTGGGCCTGGGGACCTATATCCAGGAGCTGGGCCTGTCGAAGATCGTGGTTGGCCACGACTTCCGCTCCTATTCGAGTTCGATCAAGAACGCCCTGATGCTGGGCCTGATCAGCGCCGGCTGCGAGGTTCACGACATTGGCCTGGCCCTGTCGCCTACCGCCTATTTCGCCCAGTTCGACCTGGACATTCCCTGCGTGGCCATGGTCACCGCCAGCCACAACGAAAACGGCTGGACCGGGGTAAAGATGGGCGCCCAACGCCCCCTGACCTTCGGCCCCGATGAGATGGGCCGGCTTCGCGACATCGTGCTGGGCGGCCAGTTCGTCGAGCGCGACGGCGGCAAGCTGATCCGCGTCGAGGGCGAGGCCGAGCGCTACATCGCCGACGTCGCCAAGCGCGCCCAGATCACCCGCCCCCTGAAGGTGGTCGCCGCTTGCGGTAACGGCACGGCCGGAGCCTTCGCCGTCGACGCCCTGCAGCGCATGGGCGTGTCCGAGGTCGTCGGCATGGACACCGAGCTCGACTACACCTTCCCGAAGTACAATCCGAACCCGGAAGATGTCGAGATGCTGCACTCGATGGCCGCGGCCGTTCGCGAGCACGGCGCCGACCTGGCCTTCGGCTTCGATGGCGACGGCGACCGCTGCGGGGTGGTCGATGACGAGGGCGAGGAGATCTTCGCCGACAAGATCGGCCTGATGCTGGCCCGCGACCTGGCGCCCCTGAATCCTGGCGCGATTTTCGTGGTCGATGTGAAGTCCACGGGCCTCTACGCCACCGACCCGGTCCTGGCGGCCCATGGCTGCAAGGTGATCTACTGGAAGACGGGTCACAGCTACATCAAGCGCAAGAGCGCCGAGCTGGGCGCCCTGGCCGGGTTCGAGAAAAGCGGCCACTTCTTTATGAATGGCGACCTCGGCTACGGCTACGACTGTGGCCTGACCGCGGCCGCCGCGATCCTTTCCATGCTCGATCGCAATCCCGGCCTGAAGCTCTCGGACATGCGCAAGGCCCTGCCGGTGGCCTTCACCTCCCTGACCATGAGCCCGCACTGCGGCGACGAGGTAAAGTACGGCGTCGTCGACGATGTGGTGAAGGAATACCAGGACCTGTTCGCGGCCGGTGGTTCGATCCTGGGCCGGAAGATCACCGAGGTCATCACCGTCAACGGCGTGCGCGTGCACCTGGAAGACGGCTCGTGGGTGCTGGTCCGCGCCTCGTCCAACAAGCCGGAGATCGTCGTGGTGGTCGAGAGCACACAGTCCGAGGACGACATGCGCGCCCTCTTCCGCCAAGAGGTAAAGCCTCGCCTGGGCGACCGCGTCGGCAAGTACAACCAGGAAATCTGAATCGCGCCCAAGGCCTCCCCCTGTGGAGAGGACCTGAACACGGTTTCGCCGCTTCAGGCGGACCGCCGCTGAAGGTTGGGAAGGGTGCGAAGCGCCCGGGCCTCGCCCGGAATAGCTTTGATTTTGAATACCGTTTCGACAAGGTCGGACGCTTCGCGCGGCCTTCAGACGGGAGCCATCGGCGCGCGGGGTCTTAACCCGCTTCCGAAGTTGGCCCCCGGCGGGCGGAAGGGCGGCTAACCCCTCCGGACCGTGCGGGCGATTTCAGCCCGCACCTGCCACGATCGCCGGTCCCTCGTCGCCAGGGCTTCGTCCCATGTTGCAGGGAACCTGACCTGGACGCCCGAGGCGTCACTGAAGACCACCGGCGAGCACTTCCCGCTCGACCACCCCTGAAAGCCGCTCGGTCGCCGGCCGGACGCCCTTCCCGTGCTTTCAGGTGGGACCATTATCAGAGGGTTTTGAACGCGCCAGGGTTTGTGACGCTGATTATTTTATAAGCCATTGAATTTACTGAGGTTGTAGAGGGGATTTTGTGGGGATCGAGCGCTGCCTATCCCCGCCAAGCTGCTGCGCCGCCAGGACGACCTGGGCCGGCTGAAGCCCGGCTCCATCGCCGACATCGTCGCGGTGACTGGGGATCCGACCAAGGACATCGCCGCGAGCCAGGCCGTGGTCTTTCGTGGTGAAGGACGGCATCGTGGGCCGCCGCCCCTAGGTCGCGAATCCGCTTGCGCGCTCCGGCCAAGACAGGCGATCTCGGCGACATGCGCAGACTGCTTATTCCGACCCTGGTGTCCGCCGCCCTGCTCGCCAGCTCCGCCTTGGCGGCCGATCCCGGCACGATGGAGCACAGGGACACGATGCGCGACGCGGTCGCCGCGCCGCTGGAGGACCTGAACCTCAAGCAGGCCCAGATCCCCGCCGTTCTGCAGCGCGCCGTCGCCAAGCCCTATGACATGGAGGGCCTGGAGCGTTGCGAAGGCATAGCCGGCGAGATCGGCCGGCTGGACGCGGCCCTGGGCCGCGATCTCGACGAAGCCCCACCGCCTGACGGGCGCTCGCGCGGCAAAAAGGTCGCCGACGCCGCCTGGGGCGCGGGCGTGGGCGAGGTGCGTCACACCACCCAGAACGTCCTGCCGTTCCGAGGCTGGATCCGCAAACTGACCGGCGCGGCTAAACATGACAGGGCCGTTCAGGCGGCGGTGCGGGCGGGCGGCGTGCGGCGCGGCTATTTGAAGGGCGTAGGCATGCAAATGAACTGCGCTCCACCGGCCGCGCCCAGTTGGTTCGTGCCCGCCCCGCCGCCCGAGTCCGCGGTCGCGCCTTCACCGATGGCGCGCGTCACCAGCTTCTGGGACGGCCTCGTGAACTGGTGGCGGAGTTGGTGGCCGTTCTAGACGGCCAGGGTCTCGCGCACCTTGGCGGCCAGTTGCTGGGCGCTGAAGGGTTTCATCACATAACCCGCCGCGCCTAGCTGCATGGCCTGGACGATGCGGTCCAGCCGGCCATCCCCCGTCAGCATCAGCACAGGCAGGCCCGCGCCATCGAGGGATTCCTTGACCGCCTTCAGGCCGTCCAGCCCGCTCTGGCCGGGCATGCGCACATCGAGCAGCAGCAGAGCCGGCGTCTCACGCGCCAGGGCCGGCAGCACCGCCGCCACCGAGCCAAAGGTGCGCACCGCCATGCCGTCGGCCTCCAGTCCGATCTGAATCAGTTCCAAGGTGACGGCGTCGTCGTCAACGACAAAAATCAAGGGCGCGACGGGCATGCGAAAGCCTTAACGCGCGACTCGGGCTGGCGGAAGCGACCTCCCGTCCAGGTTTAGCGGGTGCCGAAGGTTCGATCTCCGGCGTCACCCAGGCCCGGCACGATATAGCCGTGGTCATTGAGCTCGGCATCCACCGCCGCCGTCCAGATCGCGACGTCGGGATGGGCGGCGCGCAGGGCCTCAACGCCCTGGCGCGAGGCCACCAGGCAGACAAAGCGCAGATCGGTGACGCCGGACTTCTTGAGGAGGGCGACGGCGGCGATCGCCGTGTGGCCAGTGGCCAACATCGGATCGACGACGATGACCAGGCGGTCGGCGATATCCTCGGGCGTCTTGTAATAATACTCGACCGCCTCCAGCGAGGCCGGATCGCGGAACAGGCCGATGTGGGCCACGCGGGCCGAGGGCACCAGGTCGAGCATGCCCTCGGCCATGCCCAGGCCCGCGCGCAGAATCGGGGCGAAGACCAGCTTCTTGCCGGCGATTACCTCGGCGTCCGTGGGCGCGACGGGGGTCTCGATGCGCACGGTATGGGTCGCCAGTTCGCGGGTGACCTCGTAACATAGCAGGGTGGCGGTCTCGCGCATCAGGGCGCGGAACGTCTTGGTGGAGGTGCCCTTGTCGCGCATCTTGGTCAGCTTGTGCCGCACCAGCGGGTGGTCGACGATCGTGACGCCTGGCATGGCCGGCTAACCTCCTGGAACGCGTGTTCGGCGCTTCAAGTGCCGCCTTAAGCGCCGCGCGCCAAGCGGAAATCGCTCGCCTTAGCGTTCCCGTCCGTAGGCCGCGAGGAACACATCGACGGCGGGCAGCACCTCGCCGTCGATTTCCGCAGCGGTCGGCTCGGCCATGGCGTTGCACAGGCGGGCCTTCATCAGGCGGTTCTGGCACAGGCCGATGAACTGCTGCGCGGCGTGGACGGGATCGGCCAGCTTCAACTGACCTGTATCGGCGGCCTTTTGGAGGATCGCGCCCAGCAGCAGTCCCCCGCTCTTGGGCCCGGTTTCGTAAAATGCCTGGCCGATCTCCGGCGTGCGCTCGGCCTCGGCGACGATCACCCGGAAATTGGCCATGCTGAAATCGCTCAGCACGATCGACAGATAGGTGCGGCCCACCTTGGTCAGGGCGGCGCGGATGTCGTCGATCTCAGACGAGATCTCGAACATGGCGTCGCGTTGCCAGGCGCAGTGGCGTACGACATAGGCGGCGAACAACTGCTCCTTGTTCTTGAAGTAGTTGTAGAGCGTGCCCTTCGAGCCGCCCAGCCGCGCGGCGATCGTGGACATCGACGCGTTGGCGTAGCCCTCCTTCAGGAAGACGTCGCGAGCGACGTCGAGGATGGCCTCAAGGCGGGCGTCTCGATTAAGGCGCGGCTTTGTGTCCTGCATCGTTCTTTTTCGATCAAGAGGGGTCGCCCCTTGATCCCGTCAAGCTTCGGGTTACATACAACCAGTTATATGACCGTACGGTACGGTCAATTCAAGCCGGCTACTCCCATGACCACGAATGCCCTGGACATGCTCTTCGCCTGCAGGAAGCCACGGTCGGGCGAGGTCGGCGTCACCGTCGCCATCCTGTTGGCGGCTCTGCTGACCAGCGCCTGCGCGACGATGCCGGCCCCGACCGCGGCTCGCCTGGCCCAGGCTCCTGACACCTATGCGACGGCCCAGACCCTCTCAGCGCCCGAGGGCGCCTGGCCTGTCGACAGCTGGTGGAAGGCCTATGGCGACCCTTAGCTGGACGGCTTGGTCGACGAGGCCCTGAACGGCTCGCCCACCCTCGCCCAGGCTCAAGCGCGACTGCGACGGGCGCAGGCCTTGGCCAATCAGGCCAGGGCCGCGCAGCTGCCCAGCCTCAGCGCCGCCGCCGGCGCCGAGCGGGCCAAGCAGAGTTACAACAACGGGATCCCCGCCGACTTCGTGCCTCAAGGCTATAATGACTACGGCCGCCTCAGCCTCGATTTCAGCTGGGAGTTGGACTTCTGGGGCAAGAACCGCGCGGCCGTCGCGCGGTTAGTCAGCACGGCCTGCTCGGCGATCAGCGCGTTCTGGTAGGTCGAAAGGCCGCCCTCATAGCGCGCGCGGATCATGCAGAAGGTCGACGCCCGCTGGACCGCCACCCTGTCGATGGCCGCCTTTGCCCTGTCGTTCTACATGCGCTCGGGCTTCACGCCGGA
>JACMOF010000037.1 GCA_014378155.1 Caulobacter sp.
ATCCCTGTCCAGACAATCCCGACCACCGCTGTCGAACCTACCCTAGCCAACTGTCCGAATTTCCAGCGCCACCTCAGACTTCAACGAGCCGTTATTGGTGAGCTGCGGAACTTTGGTGGCAGAACGCCATTGTTCGTCCTATGGCAATAGTTTGTGCCGCGAGAAACCCTCCAATAAATGGAAGGTTTGAAAATCCGATCGCTGCTTAATGCTACGCAAATTGAAACTTGCGGCAACCTTGTTCTCCTGGCGCCATCAAACTTCTCGGAGCGGCGTTATGACACCGAGGTCCTCAAGCGAGCCTTCAAACTCGCGCGATCCGCACTCATCTCCGGCCTCCCCTACCGCTGCAATCGAGACGTCGCGACTCAACTCGAATTGGACCGAACAAATGAAGACGACAGCCAAATGCCTTTCCTTGCTTGCCGCGCTCGCGGGGAGCACGGCATGGGCCGCAGAGCCGGATGCGCACGCCGCTCACCACCCCGCGCCCGCCGCTGCGTCGATGCCGGCGGCAAAGGCCGGCGCCAAGCCCGGGGCGTCCATGATGGGCGGGGGCATGATGGACATGGCCGACATGCATGGCCTTGGGATGAGTGCGGCCCGGCTGGGCGCCTTGAAGGGAGAACTCGCCCTGACACCCGCACAGCTACCTCTGTGGGACGCCTTCGCCGACGCAGCCCGGGCGATGAGCGAAAGCATGACGATGCATCCCGGGATGGAAATGCCCAAGGACAAGCCGATGATGCCCGCGGCGGCGATGCCGCAGGGCGCCGCCATGCCAAAATCCGGCATGGGCATGATGGGCGCGCACGGGTCGCTCCCTGATCGGCTGGATCGTCACGAGGCGATGATGACGGACCGATTGGAGGCCCTCAGGAAGGTCAAGGCGGCGTTGTTCCCCCTGTACGCCGCGCTCAGCCCCGCCCAACGGACAAAGCTTGACGCGATGCCACCTCATCCGCACGCACATTAGGTCGAGGCGACGGGGCGTGGGTCAAGGATGTGCGGCTGCACCACATGTTCAGATGAACGCCCCGTCCACTCGTACGGGTACTGAGCTCGCTGGGGGGCAGGCCCTGCGAGTGACTGCGCAAGGTTACAAGCGTAAGCGAAGCCATCGCCCTGCACGTGCCCGGCCACACCCCAGCCTGCATGGCCTATGTGATCGGCCCGCCGTCTTTGTCGGCGACACCCTGTTCATGCCCGACTACGGCAACGGCCCATTGCGACTTCCCAGGCGGCGACGCGGCGACCCTCTACCGGTCGATCCAGCGGCTACTGACCCTGCCCGACGCTACCCGGGTTTTCCAGTGCCACGACTACAAGGCGTCCGAACGGATCGATTTGGCTTGGGAAACGACCATCTGCGCGCAGCGGCGGGACAACGTCCATGTGCACGCCGGGGTCACCGGGGCCGCCTTCGTGGCGCTCCGCGAAGCTCGGGACAAGACGCTCGGCATGCCACGCCTGATCCTGCCTTCGGTGCAGATCAACATGCGCGGCGGACATTTGCCGGAGCCGGAAGACAACGGCGTTCGCTATTTGAAAATTCGCCTCAACGCCGTTTGATGAGGCCAATGATCAAAGCCCTCACCCTCGCCGCTTCGCTCGCTTTCCTGGCTTCGGCCGCCTTGGCCGAGCCAACCCGTGCGATGGTCCGAGCCCAGGCCCACGACGCCAAGTTCATCGGGGACCATATGGGCGGGGTGCAGGTCACGCTCGTCGACGCGAGGACGGGGGTGGTCCTTGCCAAGGGCCTGACCAAGGGCGGCGCCGGCGATACGCCGCTGATCATGAAAACGCCACGGACGCGCGGAATGAGTATTGCCGACCCGTCGTCGGCCGGCTTCGAGGCGGTCCTGGATCTCAAACAGCCGACGTTCGGGCGCGTTGAGGCGGTCGGACCCGTCGGCAAGCCCGCCGCAGCTATCAAGGTATCATCGACCCAGTGGATCTTGCCGGGTCGCGATATCATCGGCGATGGATGGGTACTGGATTTCCCCGGCCTGGTGATTGAGCCGATGGCGACGGTCACGCCCGGTGGCGCTCTGCAGATCAGCGCCAAGGTCAGTTTGATGTGCGGTTGCCCCATTGAGCCGGACGGCATTTGGAACGTCGACACCTACAAGGTCGAGGCGCAACTGATGCAGGGCGATCAGCAGGTAGCCAAGGCGGCGCTAGCCTATGCGGGCCAGCCTAGCCAGTTTACCGGCGCCGTCGCGAAGCAGGCTTCTGGGCGCTATCGGCTTCGCTTGGTCGCCTTCGATACCACATCGTCAAATGCGGGCGTGGTCGAGATTCCCCTCCACCTGCGTTGACCGCCGCCGCCCCACGAAAATTGTGGCTCCGAGACGCCGAGGGCAACCTAATAGAGGTCTACGCGCGTTAAACCGCTGGCGAGCTCGCGCAAAAGCCGGCGAGCGCAAACCTTTCTCGTCCCCGTGCCGGTGAAAAATGCTGGAATATCGCGTCAATGCCGTCCGTCAGGACTCTCACGGGAGCCTGGCCACCTGCAAACAAGCTGAGGTCGCCCTCGACACTGACGTCAACGGCCGGCTCGACGCCTTCAACCCAGCAGAACTGTTTCTAGCGTCCATAGCCGCCTGCATGATCAAAGGCATCGAGCGGGTCACACCGATGCTTAACTTCGAGCTTCGCGGAGTAGAAGTGCGCCTGCACAGCGTTCGCCAGGACGCCCCGCCGATGATGATCGCCGTGGACTACGAGCTGATCATCGACACCCATGAGGACGATCAACGCCTCGAGCTTTTGCACAAGAACGTGCGCAAGTACGGGACAATCTCCAACACTGTCGCGGCGGCCCTGCCGTTGACAGGCACGATCCGCCGCATAGGCTAGAAGCTCGCCTCCGGGGCTGACGCGTCTTCCCGACCGGCCCGCTCATGCTTTTGGCCCGGACCAGTAACCCGCCGTCGCCCTGGAGGCCGCGCGATCTTGCATCGCGCCTGCTGCGGTACACGTCCGCGCGACTGAGCGGCGAATCAGCAGCCCACAGAACTCGGGCTTCCGCCCTCAAATGGCCGCTTACGCAGCGGAAACAGACCAAAGCTTCGAAAGAGAGCGCCGTGGCGCGCCGACCTGATGGGTCGTCGGAGTGATCCCGCAGCTGCGTCCACCAGCACAACTCTAAATCACATAAATATGCACATAAAGGGCTTTTCAGTAATTAAAAGCTCTCTATGTGCCGTCTTCTTCAACCAAAGGTTGGTCGGCCCGGCCTTCACGGGCTGTCGAGACGGAGGGATCCAGCGATGAGACCCATCTCCAGAAATCGTCGCGGAATCACTCTTGGCCACCCGATGGGCGCGGTTCTGCTGCTCGTCGTAGGGGCGGCTCTCGTGATGGCGGAGCCTGCCTGGGCGGCCGGCGGCGGCACGGCCATGCCCTGGGAAGGACCGCTGACCACGATCATGAATTCACTCGCCGGACCCGTGGCCAAGGCGATTGGTGTGATCGCCATCGTCATCACCGGACTTGGCTTTGCCTTCGCCGAGGGCGGGTCGGCCATGCGCAAAGGCATCGGCATCGTGTTCGGCCTGGCCATCGCGTTCACGGCCACAACCTTCGTGACCAGCTTCTTCAACCTGACCGCTGGCGCGGTATTTTAGGATGGCGGGATCCCGGATCGAGGGCTTCGAGATTGGCTTCCACAGTTCGCTGTCCGAGCCGGTCACCATCGGCGGCGTGCCACGGATGATCGCGGTGTTGAACGGCACGGTGACCGCGACGCTCGCCCTGGGGCTCCAGGTCCCGATGAACGGCATCCCCTTGGGCCTTGCGGTCCACCTCTGCGCCCACTGGCTGACCAAACGCGACCCCTACTTCTTCGACGTGCTCGGCCGCCACATCCGCCAAAAACCCTACTGGGACGCCTGATGGCCCGCCGCCTGTCTTCGTCGGGGAGGTCCGCGCGCCTGGGCTCCCCTCCCCCCTTTGTTCTGTCTCCACGGCGCCAGCCCGATGCTGGCACTCGGCTTTCTCGGAGGAGGCTTCACTTTGCTCTATTTAAAGGAATACCGCCCGAAGGCTGAGCGCCTGTTCGACCATCTGCCCTGGGTCGCCCTGATCGGCCCCGGCCTCGTCCTGAACAAGGATGGCAGCTTCCAGAAGACCCTCAGCTTCCGAGGACCGGACCTCGCCAGCTCGACGGATGCCAACCTTGTGGCGATCCGCGCTCAGCTCAACAACGCCCTTCGCCGTCTCGGCTGGCGCTGGTGTTTGCACATCGAGGCGCTCCGGGCAGCCTCCCAGGATTATTCGGCCGGCGAGTTTCCCGATCCGGTGTCCGACCTCATCGACGATG
>JACMOF010000322.1 GCA_014378155.1 Caulobacter sp.
CTGGCGGCGGCCTCGGTCATGACGTGGGCCCGCACCATCTTGTCGAGCACGGCGCGGCGGGCGGCGCGGGCGGCTTCGGGGCGGCGGTCGGGGCGGCGGGGCTCGGGGGACTGCGGCAAAGCGATCAGCAGGGCCTGCTCGCCGTCGGTCAGGCTGGTCGGCTCATGGCCGAAATAGGCCAGGCTGGCGGCGCGGACGCCTTCCAGGTTGCCGCCGTAGGGCGCCAGGGTCAGGTAGAGGGCCAGGGTCTCGCGCTTGGTCAGCCGCGACTCCAGCTGGGCGGCGCGGATCATCTCGATCAGCTTGGCGCCCAGGTTACGCGGCCGAGGCTCCAGCAGACGGGCCGTCTGCATGGTGAGGGTCGAGGCGCCGGAGCTGACATGGCCGTGGACCAGCGCAGACCCCGTCGCGCGGACCAGGGCGAAGGGATCGACGCCGAGGTGGCGGTAGAACCGCGCGTCCTCAACCGCGATCAGCCGTTTCTGAAAGGTCGGGTCGGTGCGCGCAAGGTCGGCCCGCACCCGCCAGCGACCGTTCTCGACCGGCAGGGCGCGCAGCCAGGCGCCGCGATGGTCGAGCACCACCGGCGAGGAACGCTTGGCGCGGGCCATGTCCGGCGGGAAGGCGGCGCTGAGGACGAAGAGCGCGGCTTGCAGGGCAACGAAGACGGCGAGGACGCGGGTGAGGCGGGGGATGGTGATCATGGACACTCTGCGGCGGCGGACTTGCCCCCTCCGCGCCATCGGCGCTCCTCCCCCATAGGGGGAAGAGCCCCCGCGTGACTGTCGCCCTCACGAAAACACCCCCAATGCCGCATCCACCCCGGCCCCGGCCACAAACCCGAACCCCTCGCCCCGCAGCACCGCTTCCAGCGCCGCCAGGGTCGTCAGCACAGCGTACTTCCGCGCATTGACCCCCATCGCCCCGATCCGCCAGATCTTGCCCGTCAGCGGCCCAAACGCCGTGCCGATCTCGATCTCGAAGTCGGTGCGCATCCGGGCCCGCACCCGGTCGCCATCGACCCCCGGCGGGATCCAGACGCCGGTGACATTGGTCATCTTGTGGGCCTTGTCGCCGTAGACGGTGAGCCCCAGCGCCTCGACCCCGGCGACCACGGCCGCGCCCGCCTGGGCGTGGCGGGCGAAGCGGGCTTCCAGCCCTTCCTCAAGCGCCACGCGGGCGCATTCGCGGGCCGCATACAGCATCGAGGCGGCCTCGGTGTGGTGGTTCAGGCGCTTGTCGGACCAGTAGTCCATGATCATCGCCAGGTCGAAATAGTTGGAGGCGATGCGGCGGCCGTTACCGCTGACCGCGCCCGCCGTGGCGATCCCGGCCTCGACGTGGCGACGGCTGAAGATATGCTCGGCGGCGCGGTCGGAGATGGTGATCGGGGCCGAGCCGGAGGGGCCGCCCAGGCACTTTTGCAGGCCGGCCGTGACGATGTCTGCGTGCCAGGCGTCGACCGGAACGCTCATGCCGGCCAGGGTCGCTGTGGCGTCGACATAGAGCAGGGCGTCGTAGCGCCGACAGATTTCGCCGATGGCTTCCAGGGGCTGGGCCATGGTGGTGGAGGTGTCGCCGTGCACGCAGGCCACCAGGCGCGGACGCACGCGCTTGACGGCGTCCTCCACCGCCTGTGGATCGACCACCGCGCCCCACTCGCCCTCGACCGTCGTGACCTTGGCGTCGCAGCGCTGCGCGATCTCCGACAGCAGCAGGCCAAAGCGGCCGGCATTGACGATCACCACGTCGTCGCCCGGCGCCAGCACCGAGACCAGGGCCGCCTCGATGGCCGCGCGCGACGTGCCGTCGATCAGGAAGGTCTGGCGGTTGGTCGTCTGGAAGACCTGGCGGTACAGGGCCATGGTCTCGTTCATGTAGGTTGTGAATTCCGGGTCGAACTGCCCGAGCAGTTGCACCGACATGGCCCGCAGCACGCGGGGATGCACGTTGATCGGGCCGGGACCCATCAGCAGGCGGGGCGGGTGGTCGAGTTCGCCGAAGGTGTTCATGTCATTGCTCAAAGCTTGTCATCCCGGACAACCCCGGCGAAAGCCGGGGGCAGATCCGGGACCGCCGGAAGCGCGGCGCTCAGGCGTCGGTCCCGGATCATCGCGCTGCGCGCTCGTCCGGGATGACAGGGAAAATTGGGTCGCCAGGCGTTCCACGAACCCCAGCATCGCTTGCGCCGCCAAGGCGCAGTCGGCCTCGGTGACGGCCTCGCGCGGGTTGTGGCTGATCCCGCCTTCGCAGCGGATGAACAGCATGGCGGTGGGGCAAAGGTCTGTCATCACCATGGCGTCATGGCCCGCCCCGCTGGGCAGGCGGCGCGGCGGCTGGCCCGTCGCGGCGACGGCGTCTTCAAGCAGGGCCGTCAAGCCAGCGTCGCAAGGGCTGGCGGCCAGGTCCTGCATCAGGGTGACCGACACTTCCAGCCCGCGCCGCGCGGCGATGGCGTTGATCTCGGCGGTGACGGCTGTCGCGGCCGCGTCGCGCGTCGCGGTGAGCTCGGCCCGGATATCCATGGAATATTCCACCGCGCCGGGAATGACGTTGAAGGCGCCGGGCAGGGCGGTGATCCGACCCACGGTGCCGACCAGGCCATCTCGCCCTCCCGCGCAGATCCGCTCCAGCGCCAGGATCGCCTCGGCGGCGGCGGGGCCGGGGTCCTTGCGCAGGCTCATCGGCGTGGTGCCGGCGTGACCCGCCATGCCCGTGAACCTCACCATCAACCGCTTCTGAGCGGCGATGGCGGTAACAACGCCCAGGGCCAGGCCCTCGGCCTCCAGCACCGGGCCCTGCTCGATATGGGCCTCCAGAAAGGCGAACACCTCGCCGGGCCGGCGCGCGGCCTCTTCCAGACGCGTGGGGTCCAGGCTGAAGGCCGCGAAGGCCTCGGCCAGGCTGACACCCTCGCCGTCGGTCATCTCCATGATGCTGGGATCGACGGTTCCGGCCACGGCGCGGCTGCAGGTCATCGAGGCGGGAAAGCGCGAGCCCTCTTCGTCGCCAAACGCGATGACCTCGATGGCGAAGGGCAGGCGGCGGCCGGCGACGCTCAGGGCCTCGACCAGGTCGACGCCCAGCATCACGCCCAGCGCCCCGTCATAGCGTCCGCCGTTGCGGACGCTATCGATGTGAGAGCCGATCAGCAGGGCCGGGGCATTTGGGGTCTCGCCCTCATAGCGACCGATTAGATTGCCGGCGGTGTCGCGACGGGCGCTCATCCCCCCCTCGTCCATCCAGAAGGCCAGGGTCTTCAGGGCTTCGTCATGGGCGGGGGTCAGGAACCGGCGAACGAGCATGCCTTCGGCTTCGCTGAAGGGCGCGACGCCCATCAGGTCGCAGCGAGCCTTGGCCCTCACGCCGATCTGCAAGCCCTCGGACAAGCGGTCTTTCCCCAAACCCTCCGTCATGTCATCGTTCTAGCAGCCTGGACCGGGCTTCCTCATTGAGAAGTTCGTCCTTGCCGGCGATCCATGACGGATGCATCGCCACGCGCCAGTCCCGGTGACCGGCGCCCAGCGATAAGTCATAAACCACTTACTTAGCGAGCGACAGGCCTTGCTGGTATAGGGCTCGGCGCGCAAATCCTCCCCCTTTGGGTCAGATGTCGGCGAAGCCGATGGAGGGGGAATGATACGCCCTAGCCGCGCGCCCGACCGACGCCCCTAAAACTGCCCCCACCGATCGCTGCGCGATCACCTCCCCCACAGGGGGAAGACCTAGGTTGCTAAGCCCGAACGAACTTGCCCGCAGCGCGGACCGACCCGGTCGGAGCCCCGGACGGCGAGCCGCCCA